>JAYVKW010000014.1:0-9283 GCA_043768015.1 Gallionella sp. | reverse complement strand
AGGGTGGATAAGCGTAGCGCATCCACCAACGTGGGCTTGGTGGATGCGCTACGCTTATCCACCCTACCGGTGTCGTCTTAATTTCTGACTGCTGAGTAATGGCGCTGTTCCGTCCGAAGTACTCCCACCAATGGCTGCTGCCGGTGGCACTGGCGTGCTATATGCTGTGCAAACTTCTGGAAGCCTATGACCGGGAAGTATTCGTATACACCTGGGTCACACGGCTCCGCATTCTGATGTGCCGGAAACGCACAACGCCCTGCATGAGATGTCGCATGCTGCGCTGCGGCGCGACGAACTGGTGATTCTGGATTTTCTTCATGAGTCGGCCGTTTAGTCTGACAGGCAGCATCGGGTCCGGGATGTAACGGGGCTGGTCGAGCGGTCGGTTTGAGTAACCCATTCCGACTTTCTTTAACAGGGTGTGTAGGAGCGGGCCCTGCGTGTGTTGTTGGGGCTGTGTCAACTTTGCACTCAAACTTGTTGAGTAGCAAATTGCCTGACTGTGTTATTAGCCCCTTACAACCACGGCGTACCCCTTGCGGGTGCTGCCCGCGATCAACTCTTTCGCGGGTACGAAAAATTTTTGATGGAACTACTGATAGGATCACTAGCTATCCCACTAAGCAACCAGAATACGGTTGCCAAGTGGTTGGTTATAGCCATTCGACTAAGCGAGCAAAAGCTTTGCATAGCCATTCGGCTAAGTCACCTAAAGACGGTGACATAAGCCGCTGGTTAACGCTCGCCAAATCGCTGGTTATGTCCGGGCACCCGCATGGCCAGTTTCTATAAAAGCAACGTAAATCAAAAGCTTAGGCAAAGGCGGGTGTGTGTTTCGGTCAGAGGCGTATAATGTCGGCCTAGAAGCTTGGGGGAGCTCTATTCCCGTACATTATGAAGAGATTAGAAAATTGACTACGATTAGTTTTGCAGATTTAAAGTTGGCCCCGGAAATCCTCAAGGCGCTGACCGAGTCCGGTTACACCACTCCCACTCCTGTTCAGGCTCAAGCCATCCCGCTGGTGCTGGAAGGCTGCGATTTGATGGCGGGCGCGCAAACGGGTACCGGCAAGACGGCAGCGTTTGTGCTACCCATGTTGCAGAAATTGTTGCTGCATGCCAGTTCCAGCGCTTCGCCTGCGCGCCATCCGGTGCGCGCGCTGATCCTGGTGCCGACACGGGAACTGGCGATACAGGTGGAAGAAAGCGTAAAGACCTATGCGAAGCATTGCAAATTGCGCTCGCTGGTGGTGTTTGGTGGGGTGGATATCAAGACGCAGACACCAACCCTGAAGCGGGGTGTGGAGATTCTGGTCGCCACGCCGGGCCGGTTGCTGGATCACATCGAGATGAAATCGGTGCAGTTGAATCAGGTGCAGATACTGGTGCTGGATGAGGCGGATCGCATGCTGGATATGGGCTTCATGCCTGATTTGAAGCGCATCCTGGCGTTGCTGCCCAAGCAGCGGCAGAACCTGATGTTCTCGGCTACATTCTCGAACGAGATCAAAAAATTATCAGCCGAGTTTCTGACCAAGCCCAAGCTGATCGAAGTCGCGCGCAGCAATGCCACCGCCGAGAACGTCACGCAAAAAGTCTATCTGGTCGAACAGGCAGACAAGCACGTGCTGCTCGCGCAATTGTTGCGCGGCAGCGATGCGTCGCAAGTGCTGGTGTTCACCAAAACCAAGCTGACGGCCGGCCGCCTCGCCAAGCAATTACAGAAGGACGGCGTGGCCGCCGATGCGATCCATGGCGATAAGACCCAGCTGGAACGCATGCAGGCACTCGACGCTTTCAAACAAGGCACGGTCACCGTGCTGATTGGCACGGATGTCGCCGCCCGCGGCCTGGATATCGACCAGTTGCCGATGGTGATCAACTACGAGATACCCAGCGCGCCGGAAGATTACGTGCACCGCATCGGTCGCACCGGTCGCGCGGGCGCTTCCGGCAAAGCGATTTCGCTGGTGTCGCCGGAAGAAGAAAAATACCTGAAGGAAATCGAGAAGCTGATCAAGCACGAGATTGAAAAAGAAACGGCGGTCGTGCCGCATACTGCGAAGGTCGGTAGAGCGCCGCGTGGGGAACATCATGAACGCAGCCATGCATCGCGAGGTGAACATGTAGAGAGCAGCCATGCACCAAAGGCAGGCAATTCTCCAAGTTCTCGCGAGCATGAGAAGTTCACGCTACCCCGTCCTGCCGCACCAAAAAAATCCAGCCATGATCCGTGGTTCGATAAACCTTACGAATCGAGCGGCGGCACCACCTCGGTCAAACAGCCGGAGCAACCTGCCGGCAAGCCCAAGAAGGAAATTGCGGCGATATTTGTGCGTAGACCTGGCTAGTGTGTAGGCGCGCTCCGCGTGTATTGTTGGGGCTGTGTTTTTGTAGGAGCGGCCATGCCCGCGAAATATTTTGATCGCGGGCATGGCCGCTCCTACAACTGCCATGGGTTTTTCGCGGGCCGCTTCGACTGTACGCACGCCCCGCTCCTACATTAACCCACCTAGGAAATGCTCACGACGAGCAACTCACCTCGATCTGCCGCGCCCAATCCGGCGGCGCGGCGGCGTAACTCTCCATCTCCGACTGTTCGTCGAACGGCTTGGCCAGCAAGATCAGCTGACGGTCGATCTCGGTATAGTCACGATGCTTCTCCGCCCGTTCGATCGCGTTTTGCGCCAGATAATTGCGCAGGATGTATTTCGGATTGACCGCATCCATGCGCGCCTTGCGTTCGCTGTCCGTGTACGGCTCGAGTTTCAATCGTGCGCGATAGGTTTCAGCCCATGCATCGAATGATGTGCGGTCGATGAATTGATCGCGCAGCGTATGATTTGCCGCATCCGCTGACGAATTGAAATTTCCCAGGCTGCGAAACAGGTTGGTGTAATCGATCTGGTTGGCGTGCATCATTTCCAGCAGCGAGCCTATCAGTTGAATAGCATCCTCGGAATTTTTGCCCAGTCCTAGTTTGGCACCCATCAATGATACATAGTGCTGGTGATAGGCCGGGGCATAGCCGTCCAGCACGGCATGGGCTTGTTCGGCAGGTATCAGCGGCGACAATGCTTGTGCAAGGCAGGCAAGATTCCACAGGCCGACTTGCGGCTGCTGATCGTAGGCGTAGCGCCCGCGAGGATCGGAGTGATTGCAGATGTAGCCTGGGTCGTAATTTTCCATGAAGCCGAACGGGCCGTAGTCGAAGGTCATGCCGAGTATCGACATGTTGTCGGTATTCATCACGCCATGCGCGAAGCCGACTGCCTGCCATTGAGCCATCAGCTTGGCGGTGCGCTGGGTGACTTCATTCAGGAAGAGCCGGTACTTGTCGGCATCGTCAACGAGATGGGGAAAGTGTCTGGCGATGACGTAGTCGGCGAGCGTGGCGAGGTGTTCGTGCTGGCCGCGATAATAAAAAACTTCGAAGGAGCCGAAGCGCACATGCGAAGGCGCGAGGCGGGTGAGCACGGCGGCGGTCTCGATGCGCTCGCGATAAACTTCTTCATCGCTGCCAACGATGCACAACGCGCGGCTGGTGGGAATGCCCAGACCATGCATGGCTTCCGAACACAGGTATTCGCGGATGCTGGAGCGCAGCACGGCGCGGCCATCGGCCTGCCGCGAATAGGGTGTGATGCCCGCGCCTTTGAGTTGCACATCCCAGAGTTCTCCGGCGTGGTTGCGTATCTCACCGAGCAGGATCGCGCGCCCGTCGCCCAGTTGCGGCACGAAGTGGCCGAACTGGTGTCCGGCATAGAGCATGGACAGCGGCTCGGCTCCCGGCAGCAGCCGGTTGCCGGTGAAGTGTTCGGTGAAATCGGCGCGCGATATTTCTGCGCTATCGAGATCGATCAGACGGGCAGCGTTTGTATTGAAGCTGACCAGATAGGGTTCGGGCAAGGGAGTGGGATACAGTCGGCTGTGAAAGCTATCCGGCAGACGAGCAAAAGTGTTTTCGAAATTCAGTTGTTCGAGTTTATGCATGGGGGAGGGCGTAGCGCCCAGTCAATGAGGCACTACGCAAAGTTTGCAGCTACGATAAAGATCAAACGCAGCCGGTTGGTTTCGGCAGGCCGCCGTATTTGGTGATGGGCTTCATCGGGCCGGTCATCCACAGGTCGAAAACTTCTTTCTGGTCCTGCTCGATATATTTGACGAATTTGCGGATCGGCGGGACGGTGCCGAATTCGTCGTAAAACTCGCGGGCCTTCAAGATGTGCGCCCATTTCATTTCATTCAGTTCGTAATTGTCGGCCTCGGCCATGGCTCGCGCGATCTCCGGCGTCCAATCGCTCATGCTCTCGAGATAGCCGTCGCCGTCGCGTGTCGGGATTTCCATTTGTAAAACTCCTGTTAATTGAATGTCGCAATGGTAGTTAACCCGAGTATATTGGTCAAGTAATATTTCCGCGCCGCTGTACGACTACAATGCCGGCTTGATTGATCCAAGTGAATGCAAAATAAAAATGAGTTCAGAAATCAAGGTTCTGTTTGTCTGCATGGGCAATATCTGCCGCTCACCCACAGCGGAGGCGGTGTTTCGCCACTATGTCGAGAATGCCGGGATGTCCGAACAAATATTGATCGATTCGGCCGGGACGCATGATTATCACGTCGGTGATCCGCCGGATTCGCGCGCGCAACGCGCGGCACAGCAGCGCGGCTATGACATGAGCAAACTGCGCGGGCGTCAGGTAGGAGAGGAAGACTTCCGCCAATTCGATTATGTGCTGGCGATGGACAGGGCCAACCTCGCCATTCTGCAACGCATCAGTCCACCGGACAGCAATATCCATCCGCGGCTGTTCCTCGACTATGCGCGCCATCACAGCGATCGCGAAGTGCCTGATCCGTATTACGGCGACACGGATGGATTTGAGCGCGTGCTGGATATGGTGGAGGATGCGGCGCAGGGTTTGCTGGAAGAGATTCGTCAGCGGCACTTCGCGACATAACTTTGTATGTAGGACAGGCAAGCCTCCGCTCCTACAAATAAAAAACCGCACGACTTTCATCGTGCGGTTTTATTTTTTGTAAACCGGAATTATCCTTGAGGATGTTGAGTCTCGATTTGTACCAGTCCCTCATTCTCCACATACACTTCACGCTGACGCTCACGGCGGCGCGGGGTGTGCCTTTCCGGCGGGGTAGCGGTGATCTGCGCCACGCTGCTTAGTTTTACCGGATCGGTCTCGATTTGAACCAGGCTGTTGCTCGATGTCTTCGCTATCGGAGCCGGTGTCACCACCGCAGGCAAGCTCGTGGCGAAGATCGTCGGCATGGCGATGTATTCGTTCGGCTGAACGAACCCTTCGGGAAAAGCGACGTATTCCGTCGGTGTTACGGTGACTGGTGCCGTGTCCATCTGTGCGAAAGATTGCTGCCCGATGGTTGCTTCGCCATTCGTAGCCAACGCTGCGTTGGTTTGCGCGGCATTTTCGCGTTGCTCACGTTCGCGGCGACCACCACGGCGACCGCGACGACGAGCACCTTCGCGTGTCGGGCTGCCTGTTTCGGCTTGTTCTACCGCAGCAGTGGCAACTTGGCTTTCCAGCGCCGGCTTTTGTTCGGCCCCTGCAGGAGGTACGGATGCACCAAAGGTAGGCAATCCACTGCCCGACAAGCCGGGCGTGGAGTTGACACCCCCGCCGCCTGCGCCAGGACCGCCTGAAGGGCGAGCGTCTGGCGGCATTCCCTTTACGGGGGTTTGCGGCGATCCTTCCGCAGCCACGCGCGGTGGACGCGGTGATCTGGGTTGACGTGGTTCACGCGGTTCTTGTGGTTTGGCTGCAATTTCAGTTTGGACCGACTTGGCGCGCGGTTCGTTGCGTTCGCGATTACTGCCGCCTTCGCTGCGTTCACCGCGTCCGCCACGGTCACGACGCTTGCCGCCGCCTTCAGGACGCTCACCGCGTTCGGGACGCGGAGCATTGCGCGGCCTGCTTGCCGCCGGCTTGGCTTTGGGTTGTTCTTCCTCGCTCAATGATTTGAACCAGGAAACAAGTTTGCCGAACATCGAAGGCTTGGCTGCTTCAGCCTTCATCGGTGCGGGTTGCATCGGGGTGATGCCCTGCACCACGGCTTGCGCACGAGTGGCTTTTTGCTGCTCTTGTGCGGCGTTCAGCGGTTTTTCTTCAACCGGTTTTTCCACCAGTTTGTAGCTGGCCTGCAACACATCGCTGTTCATGTCATCCTGGCGCAGGCGGTTGATGCTGTAGTTGGGCGTTTCCAGATGCGGGTTGGGTATCAGCGTGATGCCCACTTTCAGGCGCGATTCGATGCGATGGATGTCGGCGCGTTTCTCGTTCAGCAGGAACGTCGCGACATCCACCGGCACTTGCACGTGGATCGCCGCGCTGCTTTCCTTCATGGCCTCTTCCTGAATGATGCGCAGGATGTGCAAAGCGGAAGACTCGATGCCGCGGATGTGGCCGATGCCGCTGCAACGCGGGCAGGGCATGTAGTTGCTTTCGCCCAGACTGGGCGCCAATCGCTGACGCGAAAGTTCCAGCAGGCCGAAGCGCGAGATCTTGGAAGTCTGCACACGGGCGCGGTCGTAATGCAGCGAATCGCGCAACCTATCCTCGACATCGCGCTGGTTGCGGTTGCTTTCCATGTCGATGAAGTCGATCACGATCAATCCACCCAGGTCGCGCAAGCGCAGCTGGCGGGCGATTTCTTCCGCCGCCTCAAGATTGGTGTTGAACGCGGTGGCTTCAATGTCCGAGCCTTTGGTGGCGCGCGCCGAGTTGATGTCGATGGCGGTCAGGGCTTCGGTATGGTCGATGACGATCACGCCGCCGGACGGCAAACGTACTTCACGAGCATGCGCGGACTCGATCTGATGTTCGATCTGGAAGCGCGAGAATAACGGCACGTCGTCTTCATAACGCTTGATACGGTTCACGTTGTTCGGCATTACCGTGCTCATGAACGCCAGGGCTTGCTGGTAGACTTCTTCGGTGTCGATCAGGATTTCGCTGATCTCAGGGTTGAAGTAGTCGCGGATCGCGCGTACCACCAGGCTGCTTTCCAGGTAGATCAGCGACGGCGCTTTTTCGGATTTCGCCGCGCCTTCGATCGCATCCCACAATTGCTTGAGGTAGTCCAGATCCCATTGCAACTCTTCCTCGTTGCGTCCGATGCCGGCGGTGCGGGCGATGATGCTCATGCCCTGCGGCACGTCGACATGCGACAGCACGGCGCGCAACTCGTCGCGTTCTTCGCCCTCGATACGGCGCGATACGCCGCCGCCGCTCGGGTTGTTCGGCATCAGCACGATGTAGCGACCGGCCAGACTGATGTAGGTGGTCAGTGCCGCGCCCTTGTTGCCGCGCTCGTCTTTTTCCACCTGCACCAGCAATTCCTGGCCTTCGCGCAACGCTTCCTTGATCGAGGGTCTGCTGCCGCTGCCGGATTGGTAAAACTGCGGGGCTACTTCTTTGAAGGGCAGGAAGCCGTGCCGGTTGCCGCCATATTCGACGAAACAGGCTTCGAGACTGGGTTCGAGGCGGGTGATGACGGCTTTGTAGATGTTGCTTTTGCGTTGCTCTTTGCCGGCGGTTTCAATGTCGAGGTCGATGAGTTTCTGACCGTCAACAATGGCGACACGGAGTTCTTCCGGTTGTGTCGCATTAAATAACATGCGTTTCATTTTATTGTCCCCCGCGCTCTGACACGGGCGAGACCAAGCTACACGCGGTTAGGCGTTAGAGAGGAGCAATCGTGCAAACAGTCTTGTAATGTGCAATCGGTTGGTCAAATCAGTTCTCTATAATTAGCTAGTCTTAAATTGTTGTTCTCTGGGACTTCTGTATTGTGGTTGCGGATGCATCGCATCCGCCATGCCGACTGTTACAAAAGTTCCTCAGGGGTGTGAAGCAGCCTTGGCTGCTTCACGGAAAATCCACAGGTGCTTTGAGCGCGTAAATCTATTACTATCACTGCTGGTACCGGTGAGTGATATTAACCGGGCTGCGGCTGGAAGGGTGGTGGTATATTGCACCGTCGCTTGTGCCAAACAATCTTTGGCGGCCAGTTTATATGGCGCAGGGATAAAAATCTCTTCCCAAACTTACCCAATCCAAAACGCGCGAGCGGCGAAGTATAAGCAAAATGAACGGTTTAAGCAAAGATTCTGTAACTTTTCTGACTATCGATGAAAGTGGCGAAGCGCAGCGCATCGACAATTTCCTGTTCAAGCACCTGAAAGGCGTGCCCAAGAGCCACGTTTATCGCATCCTGCGCGGCGAAGTGCGGGTGAACAAGAAGCGCATCGACCAGACCTATAGACTGAAATTGGGCGACCTGTTGCGCATCCCGCCGATCCGCGTGGCGGAAAAGCATGAGATCGAGCAGACGCACATCCCGGCGGTGGAATTCCCGATCATTTACGAGGACGACGCGCTGGTGGTGGTGAATAAACCGTCCGGCGTGGCGGTGCACGGCGGCAGCGGGGTCAGCTTCGGGGTCATCGAGCAGATGCGCCGCGCGCGCCCGCAGGCCAAGTTCCTGGAGCTGGTGCACCGGCTGGACCGTGAGACCTCCGGCGTGCTGCTGCTGGCGAAGAAGCGTTCCGCGTTGACCGCGATGCACGAGATCATGCGCGAGGGTAGCAGCGACAAGCGTTATTTCACGCTGGTGCTGGGGCAGTGGAAGAATGCCAAGCAGCACGTCAAACTGCCGCTGCACAAATTCGATACCCCGCAAGGCGAGAAGCGCGTGATGGTGAGGGAAGACGGGCAAGCCTCGCACACTATCTTCGCGCTGCAAAAGAGCTGGCCGGAATTCAGCTTGCTCGAAGCGCAACTCAAGACCGGACGCACTCACCAGATCCGCGTGCATCTCGCCCACCTCGGCTTCCCGATCGCAGGAGACGACAAATACGGCGACTTCGCGCGCAACAAGGTGTTGATGAAACAGGGACTGAAACGCATGTTCCTGCACGCCTACAGCATCGCGTTTGCGCATCCATTGACGGGGGAGGCGATGCGGCTAGTCGCGCCGTTGCCGAAGGAGTTGGAGAGTTTTATTGCGAGGTTGGATTCTGCAAAGTAGGGTGCGTGGAACGCACCCTACTTAGGCCGTTCGTGCTGAGCCTGTCGAAGCATGAATGACAAAAAACTTCGCCGGGGTTTGCCCGGCAGCTATAACCAATGACTTACCCAGCGTTTTTTGCTGGGTTAGTCAGATGGCTAGTAGTCATAACAGTTGTTTCACCAGTCAGATGGCTAGTAATTCCATCAGTCACTTTCTTTTGCTTCGCCAAAAT
>JAYVKW010000013.1:0-16034 GCA_043768015.1 Gallionella sp. | reverse complement strand
GGGCAAGCCGTAATAAGGCTGATAACTTTTGCGTTTCATCAACCACCACGACAATGCCGGCATGCGATAGGTGATCACCATCGGCCGCTTGAGCAGGGCGGCTTCCAGCGTGGCGGTTCCCGATGCAACCAGCACACCATCGGCGGCAATCATGGCATCCTGCGCATGCCCGAACAGCAGGGTGAGCGGCAATTCCTGCGCATCGCAATCATAAAGCGCCTGCTCGAAAATACCGCGCGTTTCGCGGCTCACCAGCGGCACCAAAAAGCGCGCGTCCGGCAGTTGTCGCAAGATCAATTTGGCCGTTTCGATATAGGTGTGCGCAAGATATTTGACTTCGCTCTGGCGGCTGCCGGGAAGAAGTGCGAACACCTTTGCATTCAACGGAATGCGCATCGACTCGCGCATCTCGGCGCGCTTCGGTTGCTCCGGCAACATGTCGGCAAGAGGGTGCCCGACGTAATCCACCGGCACATCCGCTCGCCGGTAGATGTCGGCCTCATGCGGAAACAACGCGAGCATGTGCGTAACCGCACGCTTTATTTTATGGATGCGCTCACCGCGCCATGCCCATATCGACGGACTGACGTAGTGGATGGTGGGTATGCCTTGCTGCTTGAGCACGAGCTCCAGATCGAGATTAAAATCCGGCGCGTCTATCGCAATGAACAAATCCGGGCGATTAGCCAGAAAATAGGCGCACAGCTTGCGGCGAATGCCGACGATCTCGAGATAGTGGCGCACTACTTCGACGTAGCCGCGCACCGCCAGCTTTTCCATCGGAAACAGAATTTCCATACCGACGGATTGCATTCTGGGTCCGCCGATACCAACGAACTTTAAATCCGGGCGTACGGCCTTCAATGCCGACATCAAATGGCTGCCTAGCAGATCGCCCGATGCTTCGCCCGCGACAATACCGATCACAACTTTTTGTGTCATAATAAAATCAGGATTAACGGATGATGCCGCGCGTTGCGGCGGCAAGGAAATCTACCAACGGCTGCACATCGGGATTTTCCGCCGCCTGAGATTGTATCGCGGCTTTGGCATCCTCCAGACTCAGACCGGATTTATACAATGTCTTGTAGGCGCGCTTGATCGCCATGATGGACTCGCCGGAAAATCCGCGCCGCTTTAAACCTTCCGAGTTGATGCCGTGTGCCACAGCCGGATTGTCGGCTGCAGTGACATAAGGTGGCAGATCCTGCGACAAGCGTGTTTGAAAACCGGTCATCGCGTGTGCGCCAATCCGCACGAACTGATGCACACCGGACAGTCCGCCCAGAAATGCCCAATCACCCACATGCACGTGGCCACCCAGAGTCGCTCCATTCGCCATGATGGTGTGGCTGCCGATCTGGCAATCGTGCGCCACATGTACGTAAGCCATGATCCAATTGTCATTACCTATGCGTGTGACGCCAACATCTTGAGCCGTACCCGTATTGAGGGTGCAAAATTCGCGGATAGTGTTGTTATCGCCGATCTCCAGGCGCGTTGGCTCGCCCGCATATTTCTTGTCTTGCGGTATTGCGCCTACCGAGCAGAACTGAAAGATGCGATTGGCTTTACCAATGCGAGTGTGGCCCTCGATTACGACATGGGGTCCGATCCAGGTTCCCGCAGCTATCTCGACATGCTCGCCAATAATGGAATACGCACCCACCTCGACGTCATCGGCGAGTTTGGCGCCCGGGTGAATAATGGCGGTTGGATGACGCATCACGGAACCGATTTTACGGTGCACATCAGCTCGGCTTCAGCGGCAAGTTGCCCGTCGACCTCAACGGTCGCAGCGAATTTGAACAGGCCACGCATACTGCGGAGGAGTGTTACCTTGATGATCATTTGATCGCCGGGGCTGATCGGGCGCTTGAATCGCGCGCCATCGATCCCGGCAAAATAATACACCGATTTTTCGTCCGCCTTTGCGCCCATGGATTTGAACGACAACAGCGCGGCAGCCTGTGCCATCGCTTCGATGATCAACACTCCCGGCATTACCGGATAGTGCGGGTAATGCCCCGGGAAAAACGGTTCGTTGATGGTCACATTTTTCAGTGCCACGATGCTTTTGTCCGGCTCCATGGACAATACTCGATCTATCAACAAAAACGGATAACGGTGCGGGAGAAGTTTGGTGATTTCGTTTATATCCATCTGTATGCTCATCGGTATTCCCTTTTTTACGATTCCCGTTTCAATAATTCCACGCTTAAAGATTCAAGGTGTTGCTCCAATGTCTTGACGCGCTTCACCAGATCGTCCAGATGACGCAGATGCACGGTGTTCTTGCGCCAGTCTTCGGTCTTGGCAAACGGGAAAATGGCGGCGTAGGAACCTGCTTCGCGGATAGACTTTCCGATCAGCGTAAACGCCGCGATTTCGACATGATCCGCTATATGTAAATGCCCCAGAATCCCTGCGCTGCCGCCGATCCGGCAGTAGCGCCCGATGGTGGTGCTGCCCGCGATGCCTACACACCCGGCGATTGCGGTGTGTGCGCCGATGCGCACGTTATGCGCGACTTGAATCTGGTTGTCCAGCTTCACGCCATCCTCAATCACCGTATCATCCAATGCGCCGCGATCGATGGTGGTGTTCGCACCGATCTCCACATCATCGCCGATCACCACACGGCCGATTTGCGGAATCTTGACCCAGTGCCCCTCATCCATCGCGATGCCAAAACCATCCGCTCCAATCACCGCTCCCGAGTGCGCGATCAGCTTATCGCCGATCACGCAGTCATGATAAATCACCACTCGCGGATACAGCCGCGCGTGACTGCCAATGACCACATTCGCGCCGATGCAGCATCCCTCACCGATCACGCTAAACGCCCCTATTGTTGCGCCCTCGCCGATCACGGCGGTCGCGGCGATGCTGGCGGTCGCATCTATCTTGACGCCTGCACCGATGACCGCACTGGGATGAATACCGGGCTTGGCTTCCGGCAAAGGATTGAGCAAAGCCGAAACCTTGGCGAAATAGGCATAGGGGTTATCCGAGATAATGCGCGGCAATTCGGTTGCATCCGCATCGGCTTCATCAAGAATCACTGCGCCGGCTTGAGTGCTGGCAAGCTGTGCGCGATATTTACTGTTGGTGAGGAAGCTGATCTCGGCAGGTTGCGCAGTTTCCAGCGTGGCAACTTGAGAGATGCACACCTCAGCACGGCCCAATACTCGCCCGCCCAACCGCGCTGCAATCTCAGATAATCGGTAGGAAACAGTCATTCGGGCAATACCGTCTATTTGCCGGTATTGCTATCGGTCTTGCTATTGGCAAGATGCTTGATCACCATGTCGGTGATGTCTATTTTTGGATTACGATACACCGCTTCCTGCAAAATCAGGTCAAACTTCTCCGCCTCGGCAATCGCCTGAATAGCCTTGTTGGCCTGCTCCAGTACGATGGCCAGTTCTTCGTTTTTGCGCAAATTCAAATCCTCGCGAAACTCGCGCTGCATGCGTTGCAAGTCCACATTCATGGCAGTCACTTCGCGCTCCTTGTTGCGACGATCGACATCTGAAAGCTTGGCGCCATCCTTGTCCAGCAAGGCTTGTAACTCTTTCGCCTGTTTCATCAACTTCTTGATTTCCTGGTCGCGTCCGGAAAATTCCTTTTCAATTTTACTTTCCGCATTCATCGCGGGAGCAGATTCACGCAACACGCGCTCGGTATCCACCACGCCCACTTTGAAATCTGCGGCCAGCACCACTCCCGCACTCAGCAACACGGCCAACATAACTGCTTTGATTATTGTCTTCATCACCAACTCCTTATTCCATTTTATTTCAAAGGTAGCTTGTGGCCAGTAGCTGGTAGCGGGTAGCCAACCCCCGTCTAGCCGCTCTTGGTTGCTTGATTTTCGCCTTTGGCTACAGGCCACAAGCTACCAGCTCCGATGGCTGGTTTGCATCAGAACACCGAACCCAAAGTAAATTGGAATCGTTGCAATTTATCCATCGGCTGTTTGCCGATCGGCACAGCATAACTAAACTTGAGCGGCCCCACCGGAGATATCCAAGTAACAGCCACCCCGGTAGAATAGCGCAATCCGGCACTTCCGGGCACGTCACCGGGCCCATAGACCGCCCCCGCATCGACAAACCCGCTCAGGCGCACGGATTTTTCGTTGCCCGTCCCCGGGAATGGCAGCAACAACTCAGCTCCGCCCAGCACGCGACGCGGGCCTCCCAAAACCGCATTCGACGCATCGCGCGGACCGAGCGAATTTGCATCATAACCACGCACCGAGCCGGGACCGCCGGCATAAAAATTCTTGAAGAACGGCAATTGCTTGCCACCATAACCACCTGCAATACCGGCTTCGCCATGCAGCAGCAGGGTGACATCTTTGCTCAGCGGATGAAACCATTGATGCTGGTAATTCAGCTTGTAATAACGCATGTCGAACACCGGCAACGCAATTTCCGCAAAGGCGCGCTGCATCGTCCCTTCGGTGGTGTAAATTACGCTGTCGAGGCTATCTCTGCCCCAACCGATCGTTCCCAGCAAATTGCTGTTGGTCGTACCGAAAGCGTTGACGTAATCAATCAATCGCGCCGGGCTGGTTGGAAACAATCCCAATTGAGTTCTTTCGACCGCCAGGCCATAGCTGATCGTATCATTCTCGGCTACCGGCACGCCAAAACGCACACCACCGCCCAAAGTATGCGATGAGTATTGGCTGATCGCCGTGCTTTGCGAATCGGTGTTGCGCTTGTAAATATCAAAGCCGCGACTCACACCGTCATCGGTGTAATAGGGATTGGTGTAGGAAACCGAGTAAACCTGATTAATTTTCCCGGTGTTGATTTGAGTGGAAAGGTGATTGCCGGTGCCGAACAGATTTGCCTGCGTCACGCCCCCTGTCAGCACCAGGCCTTCACCGCTTGAAAAACCCGCACCCACCGAAACATTTCCGGTTGATTTCTCCTTGACCGACACGTTCACATCCACCTGGTCTGCCGCGCCTTGTACTGGCGGAGTTTCAATATTAACCTCGGAAAAGAAATCCAGCTTGTCAACGCGCTGCTTGGATTTCTTGATTTTTTCCACATCGAACCACTCGCTTTCAGTCTGGCGGAACTCGCGGCGTATGACCTCGTCGCGGGTTTTGTTATTTCCCGCAACGTTAATGCGGTGAATATACACGCGCTGGCCGGGATCCACCACAAAATTAAAAGAGGCTTCGTGCTTGTCCTTATCGATTTCCGGAATGGCGTTCACATTGGCGAAAGCATAGCCCTCCTGCCCCAAACGTTCCCCGATTTTCTTGCTGGTTTCGGTCATGGCCTTGCGTGAAAAAGTATCCCCCGCTTTCACTTGCACGAGCTTTTCAATTTCCGCTTTTGGTATCAGCGTGTCGCCGGATACACTCACCTTGGCCACGGTATATTTTTCGCCCTCGGTGAAATTGATGGTGATGTAAATATCCTTCTTGTCCGACGTGATCGAAACCTGGGTTGAATCAATATTAAATTCCAGGTAGCCGCTGTCCATATAGAACGAACGCAGCGCCTCCAGATCGGCAGACAGTTTTTGTTTGGAATATTGGTCGTTACTGCTGAACCAGGCAAACCACCCCGGCGTGCCGAGTTTCATTAAATCCAGCAATTCGGATTCTTTGTAAGCATGATTACCGATCAGGTTGATCTGCTTGATTTTGGAAACCTCGCCTTCCACCACATTGAACACGATGCTGACCCGATTGCGTTCCAGTTCGGTGACCGTGGTCGCCACCTTAACGGCATATTTGCCACGCGCAACGTACTGGCGTTTCAACTCCTGGGTGGCTTTATCCAGCGCACCTTTGTCGAAAATGCGCGCTTCGGCCAGCCCCGCATATTTCATGCTTTCCTTGAGTTGCTCCTTGGGAAAATCCTTAACCCCATTAACCTCAATACTTGCAATCGAAGGCCTCTCCTGTACTTGCACGATCAATACCCCTGTCCTGGGCATAGCAGAAGGATTCCACTCAACCTTCAGGCGCACATCCTTAAAAAATCCGGTAGCATACAAGGCGTGAATCGCCGCAGCGGCCTGTTCGTTAGCCATCGTGTCTCCGACCTTGACAGGCAGATAACTGAACACCGTCCCGGCTTCGGTACGCTGAATGCCCTCGACGCGAACGTCCTTGACGGTGAATGGCTCGATTGCCCAAACAGGGGCGATATAGACGGATGAAATACAGAGCAGCAAGATCAGGCCTGCCAGCTTTTTTGTGATCATTTTTTAGCCTGAAACAAAGCGATTAATATCGTTATATATAGCAAAGATCATCAGCGTGCCGAGCAGCGCGATGCCTATCTTCTGGCCGATTTCCCAGGCCAGTTCGGAGACCGGACTACCCTTGATCCATTCGGCGACATAATACAGCAAGTGCCCACCATCCAATAACGGGATGGGCAGTAAATTCAACACCCCGAGACTGATACTGATCAACGCCAGAAAACTCAGATAAGCCGCCACACCCATTTTTGCGGACTGTCCGGCGTAATCGGCAATCGTGATCGGGCCGCTCAAATTCTTCATCGACACCTCACCCATCACCATCTTGCCCAGCATTTCCAGGCTGATGACGGAGGTTTCCCAAGTCTTGCGCAACGACTGCGTCAACGCTTCCAGCGGACCGTAACTCACCTCGGTGACCATCGCTTGCCATGCGGCCTCATCCACTTTCGGCCCCGCGCCAATTTTGCCCACTGTTTTGCCGGATTCTGCAACTGCTTGTGGAACCACCGTGATCTGCAATGTCGATGTGCCGCGCCCGACATCCCCACGCTGGACATCCAGCTGCACGGCTTGCCCGGGATGCGCCCGTATCACCTCCACCACATCCATCCAATGCTGCATCGTTGCGCCATTGGCACGCAGAATTTGATCGCCCTCTCGCAGGCCGGCGCGTTGTGCTACGCTGCCTGCGGCAACATTACCGATGATGGCCAAGACAACCGGCCGATAGAGATGCAAACCGAGCTTATCGAGAAACTCGCCATCCAGATCCTTCGCTTCCAGGCCGCTCATATCCAGCAAGTGAAGCAACGGCGTGCCGCTGGCACTTTGCGCTGCGATGCTTATCTCTCTTTGGCCATCGCCTTGTTTCAGCACCAGATTCAGCAGCGTCCAATGCAATTCCTGCCAACTCGGAATAGGCTCACCATTGATACTGAGTATAGTTTCACCTGATTGCAGCTGCGCGATGGCAGCGGGCGTGCCTTGCGGCACATCACCCAGAGTCGGTTTTAACCCCGGTACGCCGTGAATAAATAAACCCCAATACAACACGATAGCCAGCAGAAAATTCGCCAGCGGCCCGGCCACCACGATCGCCATGCGCTGCAGCACCGGCTTGCGATTGAAAGCGTAGGGAAAATCCTCCGGGGCAACCGCTTCTTCGCGCTCATCCAGCATCTTGACGTAGCCACCCAGCGGAACTGCGGAAATCACCCATTCGGTATCGTTGCCGGCAAAGCGTTTGCTGTAAATCACACTGCCAAAGCCCAGCGAGAAACGCAGCACCTTCACACCACAGCGGCGCGCCACCCAATAGTGTCCGTATTCATGGAACACCACCAACAGCGCGATTGCGACTACAAATGCGAGTACGGTAATCATCTGCTTGATTTTTGAACCTGTTGTTGCGCAGCGTGGCGCGCATCGGCATCTGCGCCAAGCACATCGTCCATGCAGCCTACCGTACTGACAGGCAACGCATCCAGCACCGCCTCGATGATGCGCGGAATGGCTAAGAAAGAAATTTGTTTGTCGAGAAACGCCGCTACCGCCACTTCATTGGCGGCATTCAATGCCGCCGGAGCCGTGCCTGCCGCACGCAGAGCCTGATATGCCAGGGCCAAGCAAGGAAAACGCTCGAGGTCCGGCGCGGCAAAATCCAGCGTCGCCACTTTAAACAAATCCAGCGGCGCCACGCCCGCGTCTATACGTTCCGGATAAGCCAAGCCGTAGGCAATCGGCGTGCGCATATCGGGATTGCCGAGTTGCGCCAACACCGAGCCATCCACATATTCGACCAGCGAATGAATCACGCTTTGGGGGTGGATCACCACCTGAATATCATCGGCGCTGGCATTGAATAACCAGTGCGCCTCGATGACCTCCAGGCCTTTATTCATCATGCTCGCCGAGTCCACCGAAATTTTGCGCCCCATCACCCAGTTGGGATGCGCGCAAGCTTGTTCCGGTGTGACGTTCTGTAATTCGTCCAAGGGAGTATTGCGGAACGGGCCGCCCGATGCGGTGAGCAAAATGCGGCGCACACCATTACCCGCCAGATCGCCATCATAGCCGTGCGGCAAAACTTGAAAAATCGCGTTGTGTTCACTGTCGATGGGCAACAGCATGGAGCCGCTGGCGCGCACCGCATCCATGAACACGTTGCCCGCCATCACCAATATCTCCTTGTTCGCCAACAGTATCTTCTTGCCGGCGCGCGCTGCCGCCAGAGTGGGCTGCAAGCCCGCCGCACCGACGATGGCGGCCATCACCGCATCGACTTCCGGCAACACGGCCACTTGCTCAAGCGCCGCCACACCAGTCAAAATTTCGGTGCTTAAACCCGCTGCACGCACACGCTGGCGCAACTGCGCAGCAGCAGCTTCATCCAGCATTACCGCATAACCCGGCTTGAATTGCTGGCATTGCCGGAACAACAGATCGGCCTGGCGGTTCGCCGTCAGCGCAACCACCTGGAATCTATCGGGATGACGTGCCACCACATCCAATGTGCTGGTGCCGATACTGCCGGTGGAACCTAATATGGTAATTCGCTGCATGACTTTTTATTTTATCTGTTGCAGCAAGATCGCCAACATAGCGAGCGGCAAGGTCGAGGTCAAGGCATCAATGCGATCCAATAATCCACCGTGACCAGGCAGCAGCGCGCCGCTGTCTTTGACGCCCGCCTGGCGCTTGATGGCCGACTCGAACAAATCGCCGATCACCGCCAATCCCACCCACCACCACGAAGCCAGCAGCAAACCGGGCAGCGCTTCGTGTTGATCGAAACCGGCGCGCTGATTGAAATAGGGGCTGAAGCTCCATACCAGCACCACATAAACTGATACACCCAGCAGCGCTCCCGCCACACCTTCCCAAGTCTTGCCCGGGCTGATGCTGGGGGCGAGTTTATTCTTGCCGAACCTCTGTCCGGCGAAATAGGCCGCGATGTCCGCGACCCATACCAGACCCATCACGAACAACAATAACCACGGGCTGATCGCGCGCAAATCCAGCATCGCCAAGCCGGTGGGTATCAGCACCGCCCAACCGGTCAGCACCATCAGTATCGACGGCATGACACGGCGTTGCGAAGCATCCGGGGCGGGAATGCCGTCCCCTGCCTCCTCCCGCACCTGAGGGCTACGCCCCACCGTGTCGGAGGCAGGCAGTTCGACCTTCCAGCCTATGATCAGCCAAGTCGGCACGATGAACAGCCACAACAAGGCGGACACGGCATAGACCAGCATATGCAGCATTATCTGTTGCCCGGAGGAATGCCCGAGGGATTGATCGGCATCGAACCAGACCAGACCCAGCATCATCAGCAGTGTCAACCCCCAGAACAGATTCGCTTTTGCGCCGCTGATCTTGGCCAATTTCGCCCATTCGGAAGTCCCCTGCAACACCATCAAAATCACCAGCGCGGTCCATCCCGCAACAGGCAGGGCAAACAATGCCAACAACAGCAGCGCCAGCAAAATGAGCGCGGTGATCACTCGTGACTTAAGCATTGCCACTCCCCCCTGATTGCCGCTCCTCTAATTGCTCGCTGGTGCGGCCAAAACGCCGCTCACGCTGTTGATATGAAGCGATCGCCGCCCCCAATTCGTTGCGGTCGAACGCCGGCCACAGTGTGTCGGTAAAATACAATTCGGTATAAGCCAATTGCCACAACATGAAGTTGCTGATGCGCTGCTCACCGCCGGTGCGGATGAACAGGTCCGGCTCGGGCGCGCCGCTCATCGAAAAATAAAGTTGCAAATTTTCCTCGGTGAAAGTCTGCGCGAGTTGCGGATGTTCCTTGAGCATGGCTTTCACCGCCTGCATCACATCCCAGCGCCCGCCATAATTCGCGGCGATGGTCAGCGTCAGCGCGGAATTACTCGCGGTAAGTTGTTCGGCATCCCGCATGGTCTGCTTGAGCTCGTCGTCAAAACGGCTGCGGTCGCCGATGATTTTCAGGCGGATGTTGTTCTGGTGCAGCTTGGCGGCTTCGCGCTCCAGCATTTTCAGGAACAGCGACATCAGGAAGGAAACTTCGTCGGCGGGGCGCCGCCAGTTTTCGCTGCTGAATGCGAATACCGTCAGGTACTCCACGCCCAGCTCTCGGCAGGCTTTCACCACCTCGCGCAATGCTTCCACACCGCGCTGATGCCCGGCCACACGGGGCATAAAGCGCTGTTTCGCCCAACGCCCGTTGCCATCCATAATGACGGCGATATGGCGCGGAATACGGGTGGTGTCCGGGATGCTGAGGGTAGAACTGGGCGGGAGGCGAGTCATTATTCCAGAGGCCATTATTCCAAGTAACGGTTTGGATCAAACAGCCATTAGATCGGCTTCTTTAGCAGCCAGCGCCTTGTCGATCTCGGTGACGAAGCGATCGGTTAATTTCTGAATTTCGTCCTGAGTACGACGCTCTTCGTCTTCCGCGATCTCTTTACTTTTGAGCGCATCTTTCAGGGTGTTATTGGCGTCACGGCGAATATTGCGCACCGCCACTTTGGCGGTCTCGCCCTCGGCTTTGATCACCTTGATCAAATCGCGACGGCGCTCTTCGGTCAGCATCGGCATCGGCACCCGTATCATATCGCCATTGGTGGCCGGGTTCAGCCCCAAGTCCGCATCGCGGATAGCCCGCTCGACTGGCCCGACCATGTTCTTTTCCCAAGGCTGCACACCGATGGTGCGCGCGTCGACCAGCGTGACGTTAGCGACTTGGGTAATCAGAGTCGGATTGCCGTAGTATGCCACTATCACATGATCCAGCAAACCGGTGTGCGCTCTTCCGGTGCGCACCTTGCCCAAGTCGGCTTTCAATGCATCCAGCGACTTGTTCATTTTTTGTTCGGTAGTCTTCTTGATTTCAGCGATCATGGTTAATTCCAGCAATCATGGTTAATCTCGGCAATCACGGTTTTACCCCGAGTCAGTCAACACGCACGCTAATCAACGCGAACCAGGGTACCCTCACCTTCGCCTAGCACCACACGCTTCAGCGCACCAGGTTTGAAAATACTGAATACGATAATAGGCAACTTCTGATCGCGGCACAATGTCAGTGCCGTCGCATCCATCACCTTGAGATTCTTGCTGATCGCCTCGTCAAAGCTCAGGCTTTGATATCTGGTTGCTGTAGCATCCAGCTTGGGGTCGGCGGTATAAACGCCATCCACTTTGGTGGCCTTGATCACAACCTCGGCGGACATCTCCACACCACGCAAGGCGGCGGCGGTGTCGGTGGTGAAGAACGGGCTGCCGATGCCCGCAGCGAAAATCACTACCTTGCCGTCTTCCAGATAACGCAAGGCTTTGCCGCGAATGAACGGTTCGGCGACCTGCTCCAGATTCAAGGCAGACTGCACGCGGCAATCCAGACCCGCACGCGTCATCGCATCCTGCAATGCCATCGAATTCATCACCGTGGCCAACATGCCCATGTAATCGGCAGTCGCCCTGTCCATCCCCGCCGCAGCCGGAGCCACACCGCGAAAGATATTGCCGCCGCCGATCACGATCGCCACTTGCACACCCAGCTCGACTATTTCCGCAATCTCGGCCACGATGCGCTCGATCACCTCGCGATTGATGCCGTAGCTGTCATCGCCCATCAGCGCTTCGCCGCTGAGCTTGAGCAAAATACGTTTGTAGGCGGGCTTGCTCATAATGATTAAACCCTAGCGGCTGCTATGGTGGCAGCCACTTCCGCCGCGTAGTCTTCCACTTTTTTCTCGATGCCCTCGCCCACCACGAACATCTGGAACGCGGCCACCGAAGCGCCCTTGCTCTTCAGCAATTGCTCGATGGTCTGCTTGCCGTCTTCGGCCTTGACGAACACCTGGCCCAGCAGCGTCACTTCCTTGAGGAATTTCTGCACCGTGCCATCGGCGATCTTCTCCAGCATCGCATCGGGCTTGCCGGCTTCGCGCGCTTTTTCAATCGCGATGCGGCGTTCGGTTTCGATCTCCACCGGATTGACACCGGAAACATCGATCGACTTCGGCTTGCTGGCCGCGATGTGCATGGAAAGATCGCGACCCAGCGCTTCGTCGCCACCGGTGAAATTCAGCAACACACCGATCTTGCTGCCGTGCAGATAGCTGGACAACTTGCCGGTGCTGGTCGCGTAGCGCTCGAAACGGCGGATGGCAACGTTCTCGCCCAGTTTCATGATCAGTGCCTTGCGTGTTTCCTCCACGCTGCCGGAACTGTTGACGATCGCCATGCCGGACAGCGCATCGAGGTCAACCGGATTGTTCTTCGCCACGGTCTCGGCCGCATTTTTTGCGAATGCGACAAAGTCATCGTTCTTCGCAACAAAGTCGGTTTCGCAGTTCACTTCCACCAGCGCGCCGGTCTTGCCGTCTGTCGCGATGAACGTGCTGACTACGCCTTCAGCGGTCACGCGCGAGGCGGCTTTACTCGCCTTGGCGCCGCTCTTGATACGCATCTGTTCTTCGGCCACCTTCAAATCGCCGTTGGATTCAACTAACGCCTTTTTGCATTCCATCATGCCGAGACCTGTCATCTCGCGCAGTTCCTTGACCATACTTGCAGTAATTTCAGACATCTTCAAAACTCCATAAAATATTCAACAAAAATTCTTAATCTATCATGTAGGGTGCGTTCCACGCACCAGCCCAACGATGATGGTGCGTGAAACGCACCCTACAATGTTGCACTTCCAATTTAAAATAGAGTTAATCAGTCACTGCGCCCTTGCTTGCCGTCGACACCAGTTTGGCGTATTTCGCCAACACGCCGCGCGTGTAACGCGGCGCGGGCGGTTGCCAGGCAGCACGGCGGCGCGCCAGTTCGGCATCATCCACATTCAGTTGCAGCAGGCGTTGCTCCGCATCGATGGTCACCGAGTCGCCCTCGTTGACCAGCGCAATCGTGCCGCCCACTGCGGCTTCCGGTGCGACATGCCCGACCACCATGCCATAAGTGCCGCCGGAGAATCGGCCATCGGTGATCAGGCCGACCGAATCGCCCAAGCCTTCGCCGATGATAGCCGAGGTCGGCGACAACATCTCGCGCATGCCGGGTCCGCCCTTGGGGCCTTCGTAGCGGATGATCACCACATCGCCCGCTTTTATTTTCCGCGCGAGTATCGCTTCCATGCACGCCTCTTCCGAATCGAACACGCGCGCGGGCCCGGTGATCTTGGCCAGCTTGACGCCGGTGATTTTTGCGACCGCGCCTTCCAGCGCGAGATTGCCTTTCAGGATGGCGAGGTGTCCTTGCGCATAAATCGGATTGTTCCACGGGCGGATCACATCCTGATCCTTGCGCGGCTCGGCTGGCACATCCTGCAACACTTCCGCAATGGTCTGGCCGGTAATGGTCAGCGCATCACCGTGGAGTATTCCATGTTCAAGCAAAATCTTCATCACCTGCGGAATACCGCCAGCCTGATGCAAATCGGTGGCGACATATTTTCCCGACGGCTTGAGGTCGCATAGCACCGGTACGCGCGCGCGTATGGTTTCAATGTCATCGATGTTGAGCGGCACCTGTGCGGCATGGGCGATGGCGAGCAGGTGCAACACCGCGTTGGTCGAGCCGCCTACCGCCATGGTCACCGCGATGGCATTCTCGAACGCTTTGCGCGTCAAAATCTGGCGCGGCAGGATTTGTTTTTTGATCGCATTCACCAATACTTCAGCGGACTTCGCCGTGCTCTCGGCTTTTTCCAGATCTTCTGCCGCCATGGTGGAGGAATACATCAGGCTCAGCCCCATCGCCTCGATGATCGAAGACATGGTGTTCGCGGTGAACATGCCTCCGCACGAACCCGCGCCGGGACAGGCGTGGCGCTCGATCTCGGCCAACTCTGCCGCGTCTATCTTGTGCGCGGTGTATTGCCCCACCGCCTCGAACACGCTCACGATGGTGAGATCGCGGCCTTTGTGATGACCGGGTTTGATGGTGCCGCCGTAAACAAAAATCGCCGGGATGTTCAAGCGCGCGATCGCGATCATCGCGCCCGGCATGTTTTTGTCGCAGCCGCCGATGGCGAGTACACCGTCCATGCTCTGACCGTTGCACACGGTCTCGATAGAATCGGCGATCACTTCACGCGACACCAGCGAATATTTCATGCCTTCGGTGCCCATCGAGATGCCGTCCGAGATGGTGATGGTGCCGAACATCTGCGGCATCGCACCGGCTTTTTTCAGCGCGACTTCAGCCCGCGCAGCCAGCCCGCCGATGCCCATGTTGCACGGCGTGACGGTGCTGTGTGCATTCGCCACGCCGACGATGGGCTTGTCAAAGTCCCCATCGCCGAAGCCCACCGCGCGCAACAGGGCGCGGTTGGGCGAGCGCTGCACGCCCTGGGTGACGGTTTTGCTTCTGCGGTTGTCTGACATCATTACCCTCCTAAGAATTTAAGCCGCAGCGAAAGCGCTGCGGAAATTTACGTATAAATGCATGTGCTCGCCGAGGACGTCGCGAGCGAACGTTGCGTTCGTTCATTCGACCAGTCTCCACGCAATCGTTTCTCCGGCGCGCAGCGGCACGCCCGCCTCCATTCCGAAACGCACCTCCTCGGGCACCGTCCAGCAGCGCTTCTCCAGAGTGAGGGTGTCGCGGTTGCGCGGCAGCCGATAGAAATCCGCGCCGTGGAAACTGGCGAACGCTTCCAGCCGGTCGAGCACAGCGGCCTGCTCGAACACCTCGGCGTACAACTCGATGGCTGCGTGCGCGGTGTAGATACCGGCGCAGCCGAAAGCGGACTCCTTGGCGTGGCGCGGATGTGGCGCGCTGTCGGTACCGAGGAAAAACTTCGGGTTGCCGCTGGTGGCGGCGGCGACCAGCGCTGTGCGATGCGCCTCGCGCTTCAGCAGCGGCAGGCAGTAATGGTGCGGTCGCAAGCCCCTATCGAACATCGCGTTGCGATTGAGCAGCAGGTGGTGCGCGGTGATGGTCGCCGCGACGTTGTCCGGCGCCGCGCTGACGAATTCGACGGCAGTGCGGGTGGTGATGTGCTCCAGCACCATGCGCAGAGCGGGGAACGCGCGCACCAGCGGCGCCAGATGGCGCTCGATGAATACCGCTTCGCGGTCGAAGACGTCCACCTCCGGGTCGGTCACTTCGCCGTGCATGAGCAGCGGCAGGTCGTGCCGCTCCATCGCGGCGAACAGCGGGTAGCAGCGCTTGATATCGCTCACGCCAAACTCGGAGTTGGTGGTCGCGTCCGCCGGGTAATACTTGACCGCGTGCACGGTGCCGCTCGCCTTGGCCGTAGCGATCTCGGACGGTGCGGTGCCCTCGGTAAGATGGAGCGCCATCAGCGGCTCGAACGACATACTCGCCGGCAAAGCCGCCAGGATGCGCTCGCGGTAAGCCAGCGCCTGCTCCGTCGTGGTCACGGGCGGTTTGAGATTGGGCATGACGATAGCGCGCGCAAACCGCCGCGCCGTGTCGGGGAGTACCGAGGCCAGCACTTCACCATCGCGCAGGTGCAGATGCCAGTCGTCGGGGCGTATGAGGGTCAGGCGAGTCACAATTTACCGATATGCTAGGCCCTACGGGGCGAGGTATTCAGGTGTTATTGGATCCAACAGTCTCGTTACTCGACCGATCCGCGTTTCATGGGCGCTCATACTCATGGTGCGATCCATTCCCATGCGCTTCGGCCTCACGGGTTGCAGAAGTCGCAACGGCCCGCCGGCGCCGCCTTCTCCAGGCGCTCCATCGTCACCTGGTGGCCGCATCTGACGCAACGGTGGATGTCCGCTCGGGCTTCCCGGGTTGGGGTGCCGCAATCCTCGCAG
>JAYVKW010000012.1:0-5219 GCA_043768015.1 Gallionella sp. | reverse complement strand
TTGATTGCACATTTCTAAGGCGGCAAATGGGGCGTGCGCGTTAAGCACGCTCCGAATCTACGGTTTTGGGTTTTTGCTTTTCAACCCCTGTGCGCCGCCTCGATCAGCCGCAAGGAAGCGGAGGTTTAGGCGAGCACTGATGAAACAACTAGCCATTCGACTAGGCTGAAAAAATACTTCAGCCAAGTCGCTGGTTATGTTCGAGTCCCGCAGTGGGGCGCGGGGTGTGCGCTCCGCCAGGTCGAGTTGCGCAGCCCCGCTTGCTTGCGGCTGATCGAGGGTGCCCCGGAGGGGCGGCAAACCGGGGGCGATTTCTTTTGGTTACTTTTCTTGGCAAGACAAGAAAAGTAACTTGCTGCCGGGCAACCCCCGGCGGTTTTGATTTTGTTTTTGATGTTGGGTAGCTTTGCATAGCCATCTGACTAAGCTGTCAAAAAACGACAGCCAAGTCATTGGTTAACGCGATAAAGCCGCTAACCCAACTTACCCATATCCTACTTCTTCGCTCCCATCCCCAGCGCGCGCAACCTGCCTTGTTCCAACTCCGCCGCATTCGGTGCGATCAGCCAGCCGTGCAAATTATCCATCACCAGATCGGCCAGCGCGTGCATCCAGTCGTTGCGTTCGTTGAGGCAGGGGATGTAGTGGTATTCGCCGCCGCCCGCGTGCTGGAAATCTTCCTTGCCTTCCATCGCGATCTCTTCCAGCGTTTCCAGGCAGTCGGCGACGAAGCCGGGGCAGACTACGTCCACGCGTTTGGTTTTTTGTTTGCCCAGCTCCTTGAGTGTGGCGGTGGTGTAGGGTTTGAGCCATTCCGCTTTGCCGAAGCGCGACTGGAAGCTGAGGAAGTATTGCTCGGGCTTCAGGCCGAGTTCATACGCCAGCAAGCGTCCGGTTTTGTGGCATTCGCAGTGGTAGGGGTCGCCCTTGTCCAGCGTGAATTGCGGCAAGCCGTGGAAGCTCATCACCAGTTTTTCCGGGCGGCCGTTTTTCATCCAGTAGTCGTTGATGTTGTTCGCCAGCGCCTTGATGTAGCCGGGGTGGTCATGAAAGTTTTTGATGGTGCGCAGCGCGGGAGTGTTGCGCATTTGTTGCACTTCGGCGAACACGATGTCGAAGGCTGTGCCGCTGCTGCTGGCGGCATATTGCGGATACATCGGGACAATTAAAATGCGCTGGCAGTTTTGTTCCCTGAGCTTGCGCAGCACGCTGGGTATGGAGGGATTGCCGTAGCGCATCGCGTAGTCGACTACGAACGGTGCTTTGGTGCGTTCGCCGAGATAACCTTGCAGCAGCACAGTCTGCTTCGCGGTATGCACGCGTAGCGGCGAACCTTCCGGCATCCATATCGTGGCATATTTCGCGGCGGATTTTTTCGGGCGCGTGTTGAGGATGATGCCGTTGAGGATCAGCCACCAGATCACCCTCGGGATCTCTACGACGCGCGGATCGCCGAGGAATTCCTTCAGGTAGCTGCGCACCGCCGGCGTGGTCGGCGCATCCGGTGTGCCGAGGTTGATCAGCAGGATGCCGGTCTTGGCGGGTGTGCCGTGGGTGTGGGTGGGTTCAGTTTGGTAGGTCATAGGTGAAATTCTAGCGATAGATAGTTTCTGATGAAAAACATTGTCCATGAAAAACACGAAAGGCACGAAAAAGTCACAACACGATCCTTTCAACGGTTGCTTTCGGATGGCAACCGAAATTGACTAGCAATCCCAAGCGCGTTCCTGTCGCTTTCAGGTAGTTCATCACTTGAGCTTTATGTTCACCCGTTGTGGAAGCAAGAGCTTTGAGTTCAATGATAATGGATTTGTGGCAAATAAAGTCGGGGATATAGGTTTGACGCAATGGTTCGCCCTTGTAGAAAAGTTTTAGTTCTTGCTGTGCGACAAATGGAATCCCTCGTTTTTATAATTCCTTTTCCAGACACTCCTGATAGACGGCTTCCAGAAAATCACATCCTACTTCCCGATATACTTCAAAAACGGCGCCTTGTATTTGATAGCACTCTTCCCCGAACAAAATTTCACCGTCCATCTTTTCGTGTTTTTCGTGGACCATGCTTTGTTCAATTCTGCGACAGAGCATTCCCGAGCAAGCGCGCGGTGATGTCCACAATCGGAATCACGCGTTCATAATCCATGCGTTTCGGACCGACCACGGCGAGTGTGCCCACCACTTTTCCGTCGGCAGAGTAGGGTGCAGTGATCACGCTGCACTCGTCCAGCGAGGCCAGCCCGGATTCGTTGCCGATAAAAATATGGATGCCTTGTCCCCGGCGGCTGGCGTCGAGCAGTTGCAGTAACTCGGTTTTTTGTTCGAACAAGTTGAACAGGCCGCGCAAGCGGTTCATGTCGGTGGACAGGTCTGCCACATGCAACAGATTGTGTTCGCCGCTAATCACATAGTCTTCGGATTGTTTCGCCTGTGCTGCATCGCCCGCGGCCAGTGCTGCCGCCATCAACGCGCTCATGTCCTGATGCAGTTGCTGTAATTCGCCGCGCAGCCGGTCACGAATTTGCGAGAAGCTGCAGCCGATGTAATTCTGGTTGAGGAAGTTGCCCGCCTCGGTGAGTTGCGATTGGGTGTAGTCGCGCTCCAGCGACAGCACGCGATTCTCCACTTCACCGTCCGGCATCACGATGATGAGCAGCACGCGTTTTTCGCCCAGGCGCAAAAATTCGATCTGGCGTACGGTGATCGCGCTGCGTTTTGCCGTGGCGACCACGCCGGCGAAGTGGGTCAGTTCGGAAAGTATGTTGGAGGCTTGGGCGATCAGCCGCGACGGGTTGTCCGGCTGCAACTTGTTTTCCATCTGCCGCATGCTCACGCTGTCCAGCGGTTTGGTGACCAGCATGGTATCGATGAACAAGCGATACGCCAAGCCGGTCGGGATGCGGCCTGCCGAGGTGTGCGGGCTGCTCACCAGGCCAATGTCTTCCAGTTCGGACATCACGTTGCGGATAGTGGCCGAACTGACCTCCAGGCCAGAATACTGAAGCAGCGCGCGCGAGCCGACCGGTTGGCCTTCGCTGATATAGCGTTCCACCAGGGTCTTGAGCAGGATTTGTGCGCGGTCGTTGAGCATAGGGTGGATTCTACCATCGGCAATGCGCTGCTCAACCGGCTTTGATGGTTCCCTTGCAAATCAGGACTTGATGTTGCGGGCGATAGCTTCTCCCGCCCGGTCACCGATTCAGGCTGAATATCTGACACAAATCCTCTGGATAGTTAGCATCAAAAGTTTGGGTTCAGGATTGAACTTCCGCCTTGTATATCACTCAACGTCACTTCAATTTCCTAGGGTATCGATTTTGCGCGTATTTATTGCATTGGGTTTGTTTGTTATGGTCGCCGGGCTGACGGCGAATCTGGCATTCGCGGAAACACCCGTCGAGGTGCTGGCGGCTTTAAAAACCGAGGCTTTCGGCACCCCGGGTTTTCAGGGATTCTCAGCGGCACAGGGGGAGAGTTTCTTCAAGACCAAACATAGCCACAATTTGAGTTGCTCCACTTGCCATACCGACAATCCTGCCGCGCAGGGCAAACATTCCGAGACCGACAAGATCATCAAGCCGCTCGCCCCAGCTGCCAATGAGGAACGCTTCACCGACATGAAAAAAGTGGCCAAATGGTTCAAGCGCAATTGCAACGATGTGCTCGATCGGGAATGCACACCACAGGAAAAAGGGGACGTGCTCGCTTACCTGCTAACCGTAAAAAAATAGGAGACTGTCATGCTGTTCAATAATAAAAAATTCACCCGGATGTTCGTCGTTGTCGTATTGGTGATGAGCGCAACCACGCAAGTAGCAAAAGCCGATAGCGATGAAGACGAAGGTCAGCGGCCGGTGGTCAGCAACGCAAAATGGGTGTCGGAATGCGGCGCTTGTCACGTTGCCTATCCGGCGCGTTATCTTCCTGCCGAATCATGGCGTGCGATCATGGCCGGGCTGGACAAGCACTTTGGCAGCAATGCCAGTCTGGATGCTGAATCTGCAAAAGAGATCACGGTTTTCCTGGAAAAAAACGCCAGCACAAAAAAGCACGAGTTACTGGCCACGCCGTTACTGCGCATCACCGAAACCCGCTGGTTCAAATCCGAACATAGGGAGGTGGCAGCGCACACCTGGAAAAATCCCAAGGTCAAGAGCCGGGCCAATTGCGGGGCTTGCCATACCAAGGTGGGGAACGGTGATTTCAGCGAAGACAATGTAAAAATACCCAGGTAGAAAGTACACATCATGATTCGACGTATTCTGGTTTGGGACATGCCCGCGCGGGTTTTTCACTGGCTGCAGGCGTTGTCTTTCGTCGCGGCGTATCTGACGGCATTTTCAGAGCGTATGCGAAATTATCATGTGGCGCTCGGTTACATCCTGCTGGGCTTGCTGGCGTTCAGGTTGCTGTGGGGATTTGTCGGCACACGCTATGCGCGGTTTCGCTCGTTCCTGTTCAATCCCAAGGAGGTCGTCGTTTATCTGCTGACGATGATCAAAGGCAAGCCCGCACATTATCTGGGACACAACCCGGCGGGAAGTGTGTCGGTCTGGCTGCTGTTGGCGCTGGGCCTGTTTATTTGCGTGACGGGCGTGCTGGCGCTTCAGGATGACGCAAGCGATTTGGTGGTTGATCTGCACGGTCTTGCAACGAATGTCATGCTGGGCGTGATATTACTGCACCTGATCGGTGTGCTGATGAGCAGCATCCTGCATCGTGAAAATCTGGTGCGTTCGATGTTCACCGGTTATAAATCCGCTGAGTCGGATGAAAGTATCCAGCGTTCTTATGGCTGGCTGGGTGTGCTGATGATTGTCACTGTTGTCGCATTCTGGTTCGCCTATGTGAAGAAACCGCTTGGGTGAAGATCGGCGCGTTAGTTCGACATGTAGTGCAGCGGGGCAAAACTTGGTTTAAGGGGTAATGAATGGAATGGAGTTTTAAAGTTGTAAATATTGCCACCGGTATCTGCCTGGCAACTTTATCGGGGATGGTGTACGCAGACGATACAGCGGTGAATCCAGCATTGCCGACCGCAGCAAGTTTTTATACAAATAATTTCCAGTCATTAAAATCACAATCATTTAATTCACAATCATTCGATTCCACGGCCTACCTGCTGGCAACGAATGAAGATGATGCCTTGCTGGGGCAAGAGGGGCCGACCACTGTAACCCCTGCGAGGGAATTTAAGCCTCCGTGGATGTCGGGCAAAAAGG
>JAYVKW010000011.1:0-2962 GCA_043768015.1 Gallionella sp. | reverse complement strand
AGCTTGGCCCAGAAGCCGGGGTAATCCTGTTCCGCCGCCTTGCACAGGGCTTGATAGCCCGCCATGCCAGATACATTGGCCTGCTTGACGAATTCGTCGGATGGCTCGAAAACGCGCGTTTCATTCAATACAGATTCGATGTTGGACATACGACCTCCCGAATAGCGATTGTTGTTGAGGGTGAGATGATCAATTCAGAGAAGAATGTAGTTTTTTTCGCACACTCCGTCAATGAAAGCCGAAGCTATCACGATAATAAAACGTTTGCAAAAATTGATTTGCCAAGACCATCGAGTCAGAGGCTCCTGGTTTTCTGATCTATTAAGTACCTTGCGGTTTTGGAAGTTCAACCATTGAGCACGTCCTGTATAATGACGCTTATTCATTCTCCTCTAAGTTCATTACACCGATCCCTCTGATACGGTAGCGGCATGAGTAATTCGCTACAAAGTGTTGGGAATTCGCGGGACTACAAATAATGCTGACTGCTCAATCTGACACTGTGGATCATCAAAACCTGAAGCTGCGCCACGGTTTTTCGCTTAATGATCTTTATAACCGCGACGGTCTCATCCGCCTTGATGCCACGTTCCTTGATTTTTTGGGGGTGAGCGATGCCGCGTTACGCGCATTGCTTGAAGTCGCGCGGCTGGCAGGCGGCGTGTTTGCCAGCAAGAAAGAGGAATCAGCGCTGTTGATTGCGTTGGCTCCGCATCTGGAAGATTTTTTAGCGCACTTATTTGGTATCGAAGCACAGGTGCAGGCCTTGGCTGCGAACCATCATGAACTGGCGCCGCTGCACAGTTGCAAACGCTTGTTCGTGCAACGCCGCGCCATGATAAAAATCAAGCCGGAAGAAGCCGAAGCATTCGACGGTTTGGCACTGGAAGCGGAACTGATCACCTACATAGGCGCTCCGTTCAGCGAACTTTCTTTTGCGCGGCAAGTGGTCAAATGGATGACGGATGAAGTAGCGAATGCCGATCAATTGCAACTCGCTACCCGCTATGCGGCTTGGGCGGCGCACACTCAGGCGGGACGTGCGCGCCACCACGGCGGCGTGCTGTTCAAAGCGCCTGCCAAGCTTGATTTTGAACATCTGGTTCCTTTGGCAGTCGTTAATATCGATGGCATCAGCGCCTATCGTCTCGGCGATGGGCACGCGCTGCGCCGCCGTCAGGGATTTGCGCTAACCGATGCCGGAACTGATTTGGCTGGTGCGCTTGATCAGGCTAATTACTGCATCTGGTGTCATGAGCAAGCCAAGGATTCCTGCTCCCAGGGACTTAAGGAAAAACCGCCTACTGATGGCGGTGATACTGCCTACCAGAAAAATATTTTTGGGGTAAAACTGGCTGGCTGCCCTCTCGAGGAAAAAATTTCCGAATTCCATAAAGTCAAAGCACATGGTCATGCGCTGGGGGCGCTGGCCATCATTGCCGTGGACAATCCGATGGTGGCGGCAACCGGGCATCGCATTTGCAACGATTGCATGAAATCGTGCATTTTTCAGAAGAAAGAGCCAGTGGATATTCCGCAGGCGGAGACGCGCACGCTTAAAGACGTGCTCGAGTTGCCTTGGGGATTTGAAATTTATAGCCTGCTGACGCGTTGGAATCCCTTGCATTTGAGTCGGCCTTATCCCAAAGCGCCGAGTGGCCGCCGGGTATTGATTGCGGGCATGGGTCCGGCGGGTTTCACGCTGGCGCATCATCTGATCAATGACGGGCATACCGTGGTCGGTATTGATGGTTTGAAAATAGAGCCGCTGCCGCCGCATATCAGCGGCGTCTCAGCGAATGGCAAACGCGTGCCTTTTGCGGCTGTTCACCGCATTGCCGAATTGTATGAATCGCTGGATGAACGTGTGTTGGCCGGGTTCGGCGGCGTGGCCGAATATGGCATTACGGTGCGCTGGAATAAAAATTTTCTTAAATTGGTTCGTTTGATATTGGAGCGGCGCAGCCAATTTGCATTATTGGGCGGCGTGCGCTTCGGTGGCACCTTGACCGTAGACACGGCATTTTCCGGCGGCTTCGATCATATCGCGCTGGCCAACGGCGCAGGGCGCCCGACGGTGCTCGACATCCCGAACGGTTTGGCGCGCGGCGTGCGAACCGCTTCGGATTTTTTGATGGCATTACAACTGACCGGCGCGGCAAAAGAAAACTCCATCGCCAATTTGCAAATACGCTTGCCGGTGGTCGTGATTGGCGGTGGCCTCACCGCGATAGACACGGCGACCGAGTCGCTCGCTTATTACCCGGTGCAGGTCGAGAAGTTTTTGCAACGCTACCAAATGTTGATTGCCGAAAAAGGCGAGGCCGCTGTGCGCCAGCCATGGACACAGGAGGAGCGGCAGATCGCCGATGAATTTTTGAAACACGCACGTGCCATTCAAGCGGAACGCCGCGCTGCTGCTGCCGCTGGACGCGCGCCGCACATTCTGGAATTGCTGCAAAGCTGGGGCGGTGTGACCATCGCCTATCGCAAACGTCTGATAGACAGCCCTTCGTATACGCTCAACCACGAAGAAATTAAATTGGCGCTGGAAGAAGGCATAAGCTTTGCCGAAGCACTCAACCCGACCCGTTTTGATCTCGACGAATTCGGCGCGGTGCGCTCGATTCGCATGTCTACGCAACATCGCAGTGATGAAGGCAAATGGAGTTCCGGCGCAGAAATAGACATGGCTGCGCGCACCATTCTAGTCGCTGCGGGCACGCAACCGAACACGGTGCTGGCACGTGAAGATGCTGAACATTTTGCACTCGACGGTCGCTACTTTCAGGCCTGCGATGAAGACGGCCAACCGGTGCGGCCTGAGCCTGCCATCTCCAAACCGAAAGTGGTGCAAGTGTTCTTGTCCAAACAGTCCGATGGTCGCTTCATCAGTTTTTTCGGCGACCTGCACCCTTCCTTCTTCGGTAATGTAGTCAAGGCCATGGGCGCGGCCAAGCAA
>JAYVKW010000010.1:0-2749 GCA_043768015.1 Gallionella sp. | reverse complement strand
GGTGATCAAGTGGTCGCCGATGGCATGCTCGCGCCGTCTGCGCCGGTCGTCATGGACGAATCGTTGCTGACAGGGGAGGCAGCTGCGGTCGAGAAACGTGCGGGGGATACCGTGCTTTCCGGCAGCTATTGTGTCAGCGGGGCGGGGTACTATGTGGCAACCCGTGTCGGCGCAGCTTCCAGCGTCAACACGCTGACTGCGCAGGCCAAAACATACAAGATTCAGCTCACACCCACACAGAAGGTTATCAATACCCTCGTCAAGGCGCTGACCGCGATCTTGATACTGTTCATCGTCTTATTGCTCATGGCGGCCTACATCAAGCACGTGCCATTGAAGGAGACCATCCTGTCGCTGGTCACGGTGATCAAGGCTCTGGTGCCGGAGGGACTGGTCCTGATTTCCACGCTGGCGTTCGCGATGGGCGCGTTGCGCGCGGCCAGGAAGCAGGTTCTGGTGCAAAAGCTCGGTGCGGTCGAGTCGTTAGGTCACCTGACGGTGATGTGCATGGACAAAACGGGTACTCTCGGCACCAATCGCTTGCAATTCGAAGAGTTAGTACCCTTCACCTTGAGTCACGACGAGTTAGCGCACTACCTGGGGCTATTCCTCGGCGCGGTGAGCGCGCAAAATCAGACCACCGAGGCGATCGCATCGGCGTTCCCTGTCCTCACCAGTCCCGGCCTCGCCAGTACCGTGATCGACGAGTTACCTTTCAGCACCGAGCACAAGACCAGTGCTGTGCGGGTGGGGTTTAATGGCGAGGAAGTGTCCTTGTGGCTCGGTGCTCCCGAGGCGATGGCCGAAGACAGGCTAACGACCGCCCAGGCCGCGCAGATGACGAACTTCAGGCAGCGAGGCCTGCGAGTGATGCTGTTTGCGCGTTCAGCACAAGTGCTGTCGCAGCGCGATGACCTGTTGCTGTTGGGCTTCGTGGTACTGCGCGATGAACTACGCCAGGATGTCGGCAATGCGATCCGATTTTACGAAGAGCGCGACGTTACTCTAAAAATACTATCGGGTGACAACCCTGAAACCGTCTCGGCGGTGGCCCGCCAAGCGGGCATAACCCTGCACGGATCAACCATCAACGGTCCCGAGTTAGCCGCTTTGGCGCCGGATGCATTCGCGAAAGCGGTTCATGAAGGCCAATTTTTTGGCCGCCTGATACCGCAGCAAAAGCAGCAGATCGTCAAATGCCTGCAGGAGTCAGGCGATTTTGTCGGTATGGTAGGCGATGGTGTCAATGACGTTTTGGCGTTAAAGCAGGCCGACATCGGGGTCGCCATGAACTCAGGTGCAGCGGCGGCGCGCGATGTCTCGGATATTGTGTTGCTGAAAGATTCTTTTGCCCACTTGCCGGCGCTCTCGCAAGAGGGGGATCGGATCATCCATAGCATCAAGCGCATCATGCAGTTGTTTCTCACAAAGAACGTCTACAGCCTGTTTTTTGTCGGCTTCGTCGGCTTCGTTGGACTAAGCTTTCCGTTGAGCCCGCGCGACATTACATGGATCGATGTGCTGACCATCGGTATTCCGGCCACAGTGCTGACACTGTTGGCCCCTGCCGTGGGCAAACAATCGACGGAAAACTTTCTCCGTGGGCCGTTAAAATTCGCGCTGCTGGCGGGCCTGTCTACCGCATTTTTTTCACTACTCGTTTACGCGAATTTCTTCCTGTTGCAAGACCGGGTGGAGCAGTACGGCAGTACGGCGGGTGTATCGGTGATCGTGCTGATGGGCTTGTACGTGCTGTTCCGATTGACCTGCGACGAGCGCGGGCCAACTGCGTCAGCCGCGCAGCGCCTGGCGGTATGGGGATTGCTGATCGGCGCGCCGCTATTGCATGGCGCTGCGGTTTACTGGCCGCCGTTACGCGACGTATTGGGCATGGTGTCGCTGGACGCAGACTCCTGGATCACGATCCTGGCAGCATCCGGATTGGGGATGGTGACGATGCATTATTTGCTGCAAGATGCGATTCGCAAGCGATTTTTTGGTATGTAGAGTTATTACATCAATTGGCGGATTCAACTCTGAGGTACAACTTTTGTAAGTGAATTTAGGTGGCGAGCTGCGTTAATATCGGAGCCACTTAAATGAGTAAAACATCTCGTCATACCTCTGGAAAAATCAATTACCCTCTCTGGAGGCTTCTATAAATGCGCGAAAAAAGCTAGAATTGCTTTTTTGTGACAATCTATTAAGGAAATTCCACTATGTCCATGGCTGACCGCGACGGTTTTATCTGGTATGACGGCAAACTAGTACCCTGGCGCGATGCCACTACGCACGTGCTGACCCACACTTTGCATTACGGCATGGGCGTATTTGAGGGTGTGCGTGCATACAAAACCAATACCGGCACGGCCATCTTCCGCCTGCAGGAGCATACCGACCGCCTGTTTAACTCGGCATTCATCTTCAAGATGAAGATGCCTTACGACAAAGAGACAGTGATGGAGGCGCACAAAGAAGTCGTGCGCACCAACAAGCTTGAGTCCTGCTATATCCGCCCTATTGTGTTCTACGGCTCCGAAGCCATGGGCATTGCCGCCACTACGCTCAGCACTCACGTTGCCGTTGCCGCATGGCCGTGGGGCGCTTATCTGGGCGAAGAAGGCATGAAGAAAGGCATACGCATAAAAACTTCCAGTTTCACTCGTCACCATGTGAACATCAATATGTGCCGTGCGAAATCGGTAGGCAGCTATACCAACTCCATTCTGGCGCACCAGGAAGTCGCCAC
>JAYVKW010000009.1:0-7162 GCA_043768015.1 Gallionella sp. | reverse complement strand
TCAGTTGATGCTGGAAGTCACCGAGAGCGCCATCGTGCTCGATCCGAAACGCGCCGAAGAGAACCTGATGACGCTGAGTCGCATGGGCGTATTGCTCTCTATTGACGACTTCGGTACCGGCTACACCTCGCTCGCCAGCATCAAGCGCCTTCCCATCAACGAAATCAAGATCGACAAATCGTTCGTCACCAATATGCTGACGGATAAAAAAAACGCCATGATCGTGCGCACGGTGATCGAGCTTGGTCATAACTTCGGTCTCACCGTCGTTGCGGAAGGCGTGGAAACGAAGGAGGTGTTGGACGCGCTTGCCGCCCTCGGCTGCGACGAGATCCAAGGCTATTTCATCAGCAAACCGCAGGCTTGCGATCTGCTAAAAAGCTGGTTTCAGACATCTCCCTATAAAATCGGACCGGACGACTCAGTCTGTTGAAAAAGGCTGTCAGGTTTGTGCGCGGGCACGGCTTGATAACACCCTTCTATGTCGCTTCAGTGCTTCCTTCGCGTTGACAGTGCCAGGAACATCCTAATATGATGGGTCACAAAAGGGGAACTCATGTTTCGACTACTGCGCTATTTTTCCATCGCCAGCTTGGTTTCAATGGTGCTGGCGGCAATCGTCCTCGGCGCAGTCCATCAGCTATTTGAAAAAAGCCGTTTGCTTAGATTTGGCGAAAGCCGCAACGTTACACAGACGCAGGATTTTTCAAACAGCATTTGGCCGCGCTTCCGCAACTTCGCCAATGCGGCGAAACACCTTGACGCAGATGCCCTGCGTCGTCATCCCGACATCGCCAAACTCAGCCTAAGCGTGCGTGATGCAGTGCGCAATACCCCAACGGTCAGAGTGAAAATTTACCAACTCGACGGACGCACGCTGTTCTCAACGGATGCCACACAGATCGGCGCCAGCAATAGCGGCGACGCTGGCTTTCTCTCAGCGCGACTAGGGCAGGCGCTAAGCGAAATTACCCACCACGACAACTTCAGCGCCTTCGACAGGGAGTTCGTGAACCGCGATGTGCTGGCTAGCTACATCCCGCTACGCAGCAGCGCGGACGCGCCCATCGAAGGCGTAATGACGATCTATACCGACATCACTGACTTGCTGGCAAGTGACAAAAGGGAAGAACGTCTCGTCACCTTGAGCGTGATCGCAGTGCTGACCGCGCTCTACGGTATCCTGTTCTTCATCGTAAGGCACGCCGACAGCGTCATCAGGAAGCAATACGAGCAACAGCGGCGCTCCGAGCAAATCCTGCAACACACAACCACTCACGACGCGTTGACCAATTTACCGAACCGGTTGCTGCTACTGGATCGGATCAAACAATCGCTGACTTCGGCGGAACGCCACAACAATCTGCTTGCTGTAGCTTTTATCGATCTCGACAATTTCCAGAACATCCACAATTCCCTGGGCCACCACATCAGCGATCAGGTGCTGCAAACCGTGGCGCAGCGGCTGGCACGCTGTGTGCGCGAAAGCGACACCATTGCCCGCCTCGGCGGCGATGAATTCGTCGTGAGTTTGCCCGACATCCACTCCAACGTGAACCTGTTCCAGATTACCAGGAAGATGCTCGCTGCCATCGCTTTGCCCATCGAGGCAGAGGGGCGTGAGCTTCACCTCACCGCCAGCATCGGTATCGCGCTTTATCCGGAGCATGGAAAAGATGCGGAAGAGCTGATGCGCAAAGCTGACTTGGCGATGTACAGTGCCAAACGGCTCGGCCGCAACCGGCACCAGATGTTTGTCGAGCACATGAGCGAGCAGGTGCAACAACAGGTACAGATGGAAGAAGAAATGTGGCGAGCCCTGGAAAACAACGAATTCGTGCTCTATTACCAGCCTGTTGTCGACCTGAAGTCGGGCGCTATCGTCGGAGCCGAAGCGCTGCTGCGCTGGCCGAATGCTCATGGAGCCTGGCTTTCACCGGCGGAATTTATCCCCATCACCGAGAAATGCGGCCTCATCGCGCCGCTCAGCGAATGGATCCTCAGCGAGGCTTGCACGCAGTTGCAAGCATGGCGGGAGAGCGGGCATGGACTGGGCGCTTTCACCATGGCGGTAAATCTGTCGCCGCGCCATTTCGCGACAGCGGGCCTGGCGACGATGATTGCCGACGTGATCGAGCAGGCCGAGATCGATCCGGGGAGCTTGCACCTCGAAATCACGGATGGCTTGTTGACAGACAGGAACGAATCAATTCTCACCAATTTCGAAGGACTCAAACGCATCGGCATCAAATTCTCTCTCGATAATTTCGGAACCGGCTATTCGAGTCTGGGGTATTTGAGGAGCTTCCCGATCGACATGCTCAAGATCGACCGCTCGTTCGTCCAGGATCTGCCCGACAATGCCGACAATGCGGCGATCGTGGCGACGATCATCGCGTTGGCGCATAGCCTCAGCTTGACGGTGGTCGCAAAAGGCGTCGAGAGCGGGGCACAACTCGCATCCTTGCAGCAGCTCGGCTGCCACCTTGCACAAGGCTTTTTGTTCAGCCGCCCGTTGCCGGCCGACGAGTTTTTATCGCTGGTATTGGAGCAGCGCGACATGCGCATCACACTGTAGGGCAAAAAATCCAGATTTCATCCCAACTGGTGGAACAACTGATATGACTACTAGCCATCTGACTGGTGAAACAACTGGTGAAACGACTAGCCATCCCACTAAGCAACCAGAAGACGGTTGCCAAGTGGTTGGTTATAGCCATTCGACTAAGCTGTCAGCCGAAAAGCTTTTGGCCGGGCACCCGAAAGACGACAGCCAAGTCACTGGTTATGCTGCGTTGTGTAAAAAATTTCTTGCTTGCATATAATTCATATGCGGTGCGTCGAAATTTTTTCCACGCCTTGCTGACGATTCCGCACGGACTGCTTTTGCCCGTAGCGGATCGGCGTCCCCTTGTGGGGCATTTGGGCGAACTCTGAATTTTTAGAGCCGTAGGGTGCGTTCCACGCACCCACGATGATGGTGCGTGGAACGCACCCTACATGATTATTGCTGTTGTAAAATAGAACTGGAATAACCGCCGGATGGTCGCGCTGTTTTCAAGAATTCTCTGTGCGGGTCGATACACAGAAGCGCTCTAAATTCCGAAGCTCATGGTGTCCACCTACCTCAACACTGGTCACGCATCTGCCGGAAACGCGCCACGAAACTTGCAAACGCATCGGCCTCGATCGCCGCACGGATTTCGCTCATCAGCTGCTGGTAGTAGTGCAGATTGTGGATGGTGTTCAAGCGCGCACCGAGTATCTCGCCGATGCGGTGCAAGTGGTGCAGGTAAGCGCGGGTGAAATTGCGGCAGGTGTAACAAGCACACCGCTCGTCCAGCGGGCGCATGTCCATCCGGTATTGGGCATTCTTGATCTTGATGTCGCCGAGGCGCGTGAACAGCATCCCGTTGCGCGCGTTGCGCGTCGGCATCACGCAATCGAACATGTCGATACCCTGCGCGACCGCCGCCACGATATCCTCCGGCGTGCCCACGCCCATCAGGTAGCGCGGCTTGCCCTGCGGCAATTGCGGCGCGGTGTGTTGGAGAATGCGCAGCATGTCTTCCTTGGGCTCGCCCACCGACAGCCCGCCGATGGCGTAGCCGTCGAAGCTGATCCGCTCCAGTTCACGCAGCGATTCATCGCGCAGATGCTCGTGCATCCCGCCCTGCACGATACCGAACAGCGCATTCGGATTGCCTTCATGCGCACGCTTAGAACGTTCGGCCCAACGCAGCGACAAACGCATCGAATCCGCCGCCTCGCGTTCGCTCGCCGGATACGGTGTGCATTCGTCGAAAACCATCACGATATCGGAATTCAACACGCGCTGGATGCGCATGGATTCTTCCGGCGACAGGAAACACTTGTCGCCGTTCACTGGCGACTGGAACGCCACCCCGTCCTCGGTGATCTTGCGCAGCTCGCCCAGGCTGAATACCTGGAACCCGCCAGAATCGGTGAGTATCGGGCCATCCCAGCCCATGAAGCGATGCAGCCCGCCATGCGCTGCAATTACTTCAGTCCCGGGCCGCAGCCACAAATGAAAAGTATTTCCCAGCACGACCTGCGCGCCGATTTCTTTTAACTCAACGGGCGACATCGCCTTTACCGTTCCATAAGTGCCGACCGGCATGAAGGCGGGGGTTTCGACGGTGCCGTGCGCCAACGCCAATTGCCCGCGCCGTGCCGCACCTGAAGTTTTTAATAAAGAAAATTCCATTGCTTCCCTTAACTATCCTTGCGTTCGATCAGCATCGCATCACCATAACTAAAAAAACGATATTCTTGTTCCACGGCATGACGATACGCTGCCAGCATGTGTTCCATCCCGCCAAATGCACACACCAGCATCAGCAATGTCGAGCGCGGCAGGTGAAAATTGGTGAGCAGCACATCCACCACCCGAAAGCGATAGCCGGGCGTGATGAAAATATCGGTCTCACTTTTGCCCGCCTGTAGTTCACCACCCGCCGCCGCGCTCTCCAGCGCGCGCAAACTGGTCGTTCCCACCGCTATCACTCGCCCTCCCGCTGCGCGGGTCTGCACAATCGCATCTACAGTGGCTTGCGGAATTTCGTAGCGCTCGCTGTGCATGGTGTGCTCGTGAATATGCTCGGCGCGCACCGGCTGAAAGGTGCCCGCGCCGACATGCAGCGTGACATAAGCAAGTCTCACCCCCTTGTCGCGCAAGGCTTGCAGCATCGCCTCATCGAAATGCAACCCCGCTGTTGGAGCCGCCACCGCGCCTGCCTCGCGCGCAAACACGGTTTGATAACGCCGCTCATCTTCAACATCCGCCACATGGGTGATATAAGGAGGCAAGGGCAACTGACCATAGCGATCCAGCAAGTCCAACACGTCTTCCCCGGAGACGAAACGCAAGTGGAAGAATTCGCCCTCGCGTCCCAGCACCTCGACCTGCAAAGCGTCGGCTAACAACAGAAGGCTACCCGCCTTGGGCGCATGGCTGGCGCGAACTTGCGCCAACACCTCATGCGCGTTCAGCACACGCTCCACCAGCACCTCAACCTTGCCGCCTGTCGATTTCTCATCGGCTTTAGCCGATAGAGAATTGCGTAACTTTGCCTTACAGAGGTTCTCGCACCCTGAGGTTGTTGCGCTTTTCTTGTTGCCAAACAAACGCGCCTTGATGACGCGCGTGTCGTTGAGCACCAGCACGTCGCCCGCGCTGACCAATTGCAACAGATCTGCAAAATTTCGATCCGCCAGCACGCCCTCATGCGCATGCAACAAGCGGCTGGAGCCGCGCCGCTCGGGCGGATGCTGCGCGATCAGCCGCTCAGGCAAAACAAAATCAAATTCATCAGTACGCATGAACAACGCTGGAACAATGCAAAGCCGGGATTGTAGTTGATATGGCGCGCCGCTTCATGGATAATGCGCCGCGCTTGGGAAGCGCAGATTTAATCGCTCAAGCTGATGCTAGCAAGGCGCAACAGGGTGAAAAACCGGAGTGTACGTTTTGTACATGAGGATTTTGAGCACTGTTGCAACGCCGCTAGCGCGGCTTCAGCGATTAAATCCGCGTTTCCCTTGGCCGGGGTGATGGAACTGGTAGACGTGCCGGACTCAAAATCCGGTGCCAGAAATGGTGTGGGGGTTCGAGTCCCCCCCCCGGCACCACATATTCAAACCTGTTCAGTGGTGTCAACCGAACAAATGTGCGGTGCGTTATAGGCACCGACACGGTAGTGTCTTAAACGTTTATTAATCTACTAAAAATTGGAGTTCACCATGAGCAAACTGTTATCTGTACTGATCGCTGCTGTATTCGCTGCTGTTACTTTCTCGGCTGTTGCTGCTGACGCTGCTATGGCTCCTGCTGCTGCTCCTGCAGCCAAGGCTGCTCCTGCAGCCAAGGCTGCTCCTGCCAAGATGGAAAAGAAAGCAAAGAAGGCTAAAAAGCATAAGAAGGCTAAGGCTGACGCTGCTGCCAAGTAATTTGGCACTAGTTTGAAAAAGGCAGGGGTGACCCTGCCTTTTTTTATTTGTAGAGCGTAAAGATGATCTGGAAACCCAATGTCACTGTCGCCGCCGTCATTGAGCGCGATGGAAAATTTTTGCTGGTTGAAGAGGAAACCGCGCAAGGCTTACGCTTCAATCAACCCGCAGGACATCTCGAAGCGGATGAATCGTTATTGGCTGCCGTGGCGCGCGAGGTGCTGGAAGAATCGGCTTATCACTTTGTCCCGCAACATTTGCTCGGCATCTATCGCTGGCATTCCACCGAATCAAACACCACTTATCTCCGTTTCGCCTTTACCGGAGCAATCGCCGGGCATGAGGCTGATCGCCCGCTGGATACAGGCATCCTGCAAGCCGTATGGCTGACGCCTGATGATATCCGCGCCACGCAGGCACGCCATCGCAGCCCGCTGGTTTTGCGCTGCGTGCAAGATTACCTGGCAGAGAAACGCTATCCGTTGGAACTATTAACTCATTATGCCTAACGAGCAAGCTCGTTCCCCCTATCTAACTTTCCCCCGCAAGCGGGAGAAAGGACAAACGTGAAAATCAATTCTAAATCTCGCATCGTGGTCGGCATGTCCGGCGGGGTTGATTCCTCGGTCACCGCGCTGTTGCTCAAACAGCAAGGCTATGATGTGATCGGCCTGTTCATGAAGAACTGGGAGGATGACGACAACGATGAATATTGCTCGTCGCGCCAGGATTTATTGGATGCGGTCTCGGTGGCGGATACCATCGGCATTCCCATTGAGGCGGTGAATTTTTCCACTGAATACAAAGAGCGGGTATTCAGTGAATTCCTGCGCGAATATCAAGCCGGACGCACCCCAAATCCAGATATTCTGTGTAATGCCGAAATTAAATTCAAAGCGTTTCTCGACCATGCCATGCAGTTGGGAGCCAGCACCATCGCCACGGGGCACTATGCGCAAGTGCGCGAGGTGGGCGGGCTGTTCCAATTGCTTAAAGCCGCTGACGACAGCAAAGACCAAAGCTACTTTCTGCATCGCCTGAATCAAATGCAATTGAGCCATGCGATGTTCCCTTTGGGCAAACTGTTGAAATCGCAAGTTCGCGCCATTGCCGAACAACATGGTTTGCCCAATCACGCAAAAAAAGACAGTACCGGTATCTGCTTCATCGGCGAGCGTCCGTTCCGCGAATT
>JAYVKW010000008.1:0-9801 GCA_043768015.1 Gallionella sp. | reverse complement strand
GATGCCATTGTCGCTGATCGTCAGCGTGCGCGCCTCGCGGTCGAACGCCACGTTGATTTTTAGCTCGCTGTCGTTCTCGAACAGCGCCGGATCGGACAGCGCCTCAAAGCGCAGCTTGTCGGCCGCGTCCGACGCATTCGAAATCAACTCGCGCAGAAAAATATCCTTGTTGGAATACAGCGAATGAATCATCAGCTGCATCAGCTGCTTGACCTCGGCCTGAAAGCCCAGAGTTTCTTTATTGGCGGTCGTCGTCACGCTACTCTCCCGAAATGAACGATGGGCAATTAGATAGGGGCGTAGTGCCAGGTTTCAAGTGCCTCCGTTTGGTTTACATCCACACGGGGCTTCTTCCGACTTGATTATCGGTCTGAGTGTCGGGCAAATGTCTTGTGTTCGCCCTAGGCATGCCTACAATGAATTGTTTTAACCCTTAGGGATGTCTCATGAAAAAAATCATTGTTGCTATTAGCGTTATTGCAATTGGTCTCAGCGGTCTTAGCGGCTGCGCCAACATGACCGAAACGCAAAAAACCACCGGCACCGGTGCGGGGATCGGCGCAGTTGCCGGAGCGGTCATTGGCGCCGCGACAGCCGGCGGCAACAGGGGGAAAAGCGCCGCGACCGGCGCGGCTATCGGTGCGGCAGTGGGTGCGGGTGGCGGGTATCTGTGGTCAAAGCACATGGAGAAACAGCGGGCGGATATGGAGCAAGCCACCCGGGGAACGGGCGTGAGCGTAAGCCAGACCGCCGATAACCGGCTCAAGATGGACATCCCAAGCGATGTTTCTTTTGACACGGGCCGTTATGACATCAAGCCGAACATGCGTCCGATCTTTGATCGCTTCGCCACCACGCTGAATGAAAACCCGGTGACGACGGTGACCATCATCGGCCACACCGACAGCACCGGCTCGGATGCAATCAATGATCCGCTTTCGGTCAATCGCGCCGCCGCCACGCGCAATTACCTTGCTGCCCGCGGTGTGGGGTCAAACCGTATCAGTATCAATGGTCGCGGCTCGCACGAACCGATCGCCGACAACAACACGGTATCAGGCCGTGCGATGAACCGCCGCGTCGAGATTTTTGTGGCAGAAGCTGCACGTTAATCAGGTTGATTGGGGCAGTCTGGCTTGATTGAGCCGGATTGCCATACTTACAATGCCGTTGCGATCGCTCGAAAGCTGTTCAATCCCGCCTCAAGGTTATCGATAATTTCTAGCGCTAGTTCATCCGGTTCGGGCAAGTTGTCCAGATCGGCCAGGCTTTTATCCTTCAGCCAGAAAATATCCAAGCTGGTTTTGTCACGCGCAATGATTTGTTCATAGCTGAATTTGCGCCAGCGCCCTTCCGGGTTGCCCTGTTCGTTCCAGGTTTCCTTGCGCTGATGGCGATTCAGCGGGTTGTAGTTGGCGATGAACTCCTGCAAATCATCAAAGCGCAGCGGTTTCTTTTTCAGCGTGTGGTGAATGTTGGTACGGTAATCGTAGTACCAGATGTCCTTAGTCCACGACGTTTTGCTCGCCTCGCGGTTGTCGAAGAACAGTACATTCGCCTTCACGCCGTTGGCGTAAAAGATGCCGGTGGGGAGGCGCAAAATCGTGTGCAGTTCGGTGGTTTCCAGCAGCTTCTTGCGTACTGTCTCGCCCGCGCCGCCTTCGAACAGCACGTTGTCCGGCACCACCACCGCCGCGCGCCCCGTGGTTTTCAGCATGGTGCGGATATGCTGCACAAAGTTAAGCTGCTTGTTGGACGTGGTCGCCCAGAAATCCTGGCGGTTGTAGGTCAGGTCGTCCTTCTCCTGCTCGCCTGCCTCGTTGGTGAAGCTCATCGCGCTCTTCTTGCCGAACGGTGGATTGGCCAGCACATAGTCAAAGGTTGTTGTGGAGGACGCCACTAGCGCATCGTTGGGCGACACCATGCTGTCGCCGTCGATCTCGCCGATGTTATGCAAAAACATATTCATCAAGGCCAGGCGGCGCGTGCCTGCGACGATCTCGTTGCCGTAAAACGTCTCGTGCTTGAGAAACGTCTTCTGCGGCTTGTCCAGCGGGTGCGCAGCTACCAGAAAGTCATACGCCGCCAAAAAGAAACCGCCCGTGCCGCAAGCGGGGTCGGCGATGGTCTTGCCCGGCTCCGGGCGCACGCACTCCACCATCGCGCGAATCAGCGCGCGCGGCGTGAAGTACTGCCCCGCGCCGGATTTGGTATCTTCCGCGTTGCGTTCGAGCAAACCCTCGTAGATGTCGCCTTTCACATCCGCACCCATCGTCACCCACTCAGTTTCATTCACCATGTCGATCAAACGATACAGCTTGGCCGGGTCTTGAATCTTGTTTTGCGCCTTGGTGAAAATCGTCCCCAGCATCCCCGTCTTCTTGCCCAGTTCCAGCAATAGCGTCACGTAATGCACTTCCAGCTCCGCGCCGCGCTTGGCCTTCAGGCTTTGCCAGTTGTATTCAGCGGGAATGCCCACCTTGCGGTTATACGGCGGCTGGCTGTATTCATCCGCCATTTTCAGAAAGATCAGATAGGTCAGTTGTTCCAGATAGTCGCCATAGCCCACCCCGTCGTCGCGCAACGTGGTGCAGAAACTCCAGACTTTGGAAACAATTGATGCGGTTGCGTTCATGTAATACCCCTATAAATCTTATTTCCAGTCAGCCCAGCGAAGGTCGCAAAGCATTACGCCAACACTTTGCACTGCAAGTTCTGCATCTTGCTCGCGGAGTGGACGCAAATTATCAAATTGTTCTTTTGCAGCATGCTTGCCACGAGTGTGTAACCGCTGTGCAATTTCAGCAGCACAGGCTACGATCCGTTGCTCGTGTTGACCCGAAACCTCAACCAGTTTTTTTACAAGATCGCCAAGGTCTTTTCCCTTTGCTTTATCAACACCCTTGCTCTGCAAATAGGCGCTAAGTATTGCAGTAGCTGCCTCTCGTGCACGATCAATTACTGATTCAGATCCGGCGCGCCTGTAGTCATCAGCAAGTGCCTTAATTGCCTCTTCAACTTTATTCCTGAACTCGGCAGGTATTTTGGCCCAATAAATATCAGGTAGCGCCCCCAGGCTCTGTCGTGCACGCAATGTCACCAATACTTCACCTGTCGAAATAGTTTCAATACCGACAATTGCCCAGATGGAATAGCCTGACGAGCTCCCGAGAATGACAATATCCTGATTATCTTCAATGGATATGGAGGGGTTATATCTTTGGTAAGTGTTCAATATTACCAGCGCAGAATTGCTGGTAGGGAACATACCAGGCACAACGGTACCTTCAGGAAAATATACTTTGTTGTGTTCACTTCTTCCAGCCCATTGATAAAAGCGCCCGCGACGAATGCGGCTGACAGGATCGAAGGAATCTTCCCGAAAATAACAATGATTTGACTCATCAGATTTTGCTGGAATTATTTTATCAACGTCTGATTTTGCAAATTTTGCCAACGTCACCACTGGCTGAGGCCATATCAAGTGAGCGCCATGCGCCGAAGGCCCCTCAAAAACCATTCCATCACCGTTGATCCCAAAAAATTGGCTCATGAGCTTTTCCCCTTACGCTTCGGTGTGGCCGCTTGTTCACGTTCAGCGAGAATGCGCGCCAGCAGCGCCGATGCAGGTTCATCGCGCGGGTCTTGCAACACCAGTTGGCCGGAAAAGGCTTTTTTCAGAATGGATTGACGTAGGGCTTCGGCTTGTTGCAATGAGGTGGTGATGGTTAGGTCGAGTTGGTCAACTTCGGAAAGACGAGAGTCGATTTCAGAAATTATGGCCTGTTGTTCTTCGGCACTACACACAGGAATAACAACGTCCTTTAGTTGCGTTGTGTTAATTCGTGGACGGCCTACTCCATGAATTAGGGATTCAAGCTGTTTATATACATGCCTCGTAGACAAAAAAAGCACAACAAAAACATTATTCAATCTCTCCCCAGAGACGCGCACGCAAAAACAATCTGCTTTATTAATTGCTTTTGTAATGCTTGGAGGCACTAAAGCAACGCGAACATTTTCAATGATAAATGAAGAGAAAACGATATCTCCTGATGTCACTGTATGCCGTTTTAGCAACTCGTACTTTTCCTCTGTAACGTAGGATTCTTTTTCTTCGATAAACTTCAGAGCACCAATATTTTCAAGGCGAACAACTCTTACACCGCTATCTACATAATCACTGCTTTTAAGATTCGAGCCAAACGGGCCATCTGATACTTCTACATTTGTATTTCCAAGGCGAGTCCATGCCCATCCATCCGGCAGTTCGGGCAATTCAGCCAGTTCTGAGGCGGTCAGTGGCGGCAGGTGTTTCGGGGCTCTGGGTTTTGTGCCTTGTTTGCCGACGGCTTCCCAGTCGGCGAGTTGTTGCTGGTAGCGTTGCGCGCGCTCTTGCTGGATGCGCTTCAGCAAGGTATCGGCGGTTTCCAGTTTGTCCCGATTCTCCGCGCGCCACTGTGAAGTGAGCTTGCCCTCGAAGGCGTGTTTCAGCAGGGATTGGCGATACACCTTGAGCTGTGCGCGGGCGGTCTTCAGGTTTTCGATGCCCTTGTCCAGCTCGGAAAACAGCTCTTCGATTTTGGCGACGATGCGGTGTTGTTCGTTGGTTGGTGGCAGTGGCACTGGCAATTTGTTAAAAGCTGAACCAGATATTTCCTTAAACGTCGTACCTGTAGCTTTTGATTCAGCTAATTGCTTTGCACCCTTGAGGTAGTAATAGATGTACTCATTAAAAACACCTTGAGCTGGAACAAGGCTCTTGAAGCCTTGATTCGTCGTCATGTCACACGAGCTTATGACGGTGTAGCCAATTGGTGCTCTCGATGAAAAATGAATACTTCCCGCTGGCATGATGGTGGCAGAACTATTTTTTAATCCTTGTTGCGTGATGGATTTTGCACCTTTAGCGATATGTTTGTTGCTATACCCTGTGAGGTCTGAGGGAGAAATCCAACTGATATTTCCACCCCAATAGGAATTCTCTTTTGTGGATGGCGTACCACCAGAGACAACTTTACCAAGATCAGCCACAGTTACTTGCACCCAAGTTTTGGGCAAATTCAATACATCATTCATCACGCCACCAACACTTCATTCAATTCATCCAGCAGCGGTTCCATCTTTTCCCCAAATAATTGATACATCTTGCCCAGCCCGCCCTGCCCGTCGAACGGCGACATTTCCAGATCGTCGCGTTCGATGTGGAAAGAGTTGGCAACGTGGTCGCGGATCATGCGCAGCCACTCCATTTGCTCTTCGTTAAACTTGTTACCGCCGCCGGAGTGGTGTTTCATCACCCAGTTCTGGAAGTTGCGGCGCACGGTGTCGTCGAAGGTGGAGAGCCTGGCATCCATGCCGCACACGCGGCGGATCAGCGCGACCAGCGCGGTCAGTTCGCTGATGGGCTGCGCGCCTTTATAGTCGTCCAACTGGCGGTAGGCTTGCCACACGCGTAGCGGGGCGAGTTTAGGTTTGTCGGTTTTTAGTTTATCCAGCACCTGGCGAATCAGCTCGAAGCTAAGTTCGCGCCGCCGGTAGGGCTGGCTGAAGAAAATAGTCAGCGCTTCAATGTTGTCCTGATTGTTTCTCAGATAATCGGCGAATTCACCGGTGAGGGCCTGCGCGTTGCCTGCGGCGTCCTTGTCCCACTCGGCGCGCAATACGCTGTCGAGGTTGTCGTGGTCGATGGTCTGTTCCTTGTCGCGGCGGATGGTTTCGATGAGTTCGACCAGTTCGCCATTCAACACTTTCGCGGCTTCGCTCACCAACTGCTGTTGCGCCTGCTCACGCTTGGCGTCGCCGGGGTCGCTGCCGATGGGCTGGCCGGCCAGTTCCAGCGCGCGGGCTTCGATGTTGTCGGCATCGATGGCGGCGAACAGTTTGCCGACAAGCTGGGTGAGTTCCATGCCGCCGCTGGCTTCGCGGATGCGCCGCTGGTCGTCTACATCGATTTGCTTGTTGAGCCGCGCCAGCCGTCCGGCGAGTGAGCTGACGGTGTCTTCATCCGTCGCGCCCATCATCACGCTCATCGCCAAATCCTTGAGCGGCACAGTGGGCTTGGTGATGAGCGGCTGGCTGGCGGTTTTTAATGACCTCGTGACGCCGATGGCATCGACGATGACATAGTGGGTCTTGGCGCTGACGGCGGAGGGGGTGACTTTTTTCAGGTCGTCCAGATCCAGCGTGCGCGTGCCGCGGCCTTTCATCTGCTCGAAGTAGTTGCGGCTTTTGACGTCGCGCATGAACAGCAGGCATTCCAGCGGTTTGACGTCGGTGCCGGTGGCGATCATGTCCACGGTGACGGCGATGCGCGGGTAATAGGCGTTGCGAAAATCAGCCAGCACCGACTTGGGATCTTCCTCGATCTTGTAGGTGAGCTTTTTGCAGAAGGCGTTGCCCTCGCCGAACTCCTCGCGCACGGCCTGGATGATGTCGTCGGCGTGGCTGTCGGTCTTGGCGAAGATCAGTGTCTTGGGCACCTCTTTGCGGCCGGGGAAAATCTCCGGCAGCTTGTCGCGGAAGGTGCGAATGACGGTGCGGATCTGGTCCGGGTTGACGATGTTGCGATCCAGTTGGGTGGCGGAATAGGCTTCGTCTTCGTCCTGCTGTTCCCAACGTTTTTTGCGGGTGAGTTTTTCGCGCCGCTCTACCTGTTGCTGCGCGCTGATCTGCGCGCCTTGCCGGGTGATCTCGGTTTCGATCACATAGATTTCATTGCCGACGTTGACGCCATCGGCGACGGCTTTTTCGTGGCTGTAATCGCTGACCACGTTCTTTTTGAAGAAACCGTAGGTGCGGTTGTCCGGCGTGGCGGTGAGGCCGATCAGGCTGGCATCGAAATAGTCGATCACCTGTTGCCACAGGTTGTAGATGGAGCGGTGGCATTCGTCGATGAAGATGAAGTCGAAAAACTCCGGCGGGACTTTCTCGTTGTACACCACGGGCATCGGTGCTTTTGGCTGTTTCAATTCCGCCGGGTTGATCTCTTCGGCGGCTTCATCCAGTGGGGTGTCCTTGAGGATGGAATAGAGCCGCTGGATGGTGCTGATGCACACATGCGTGTCACTCGCGATGTAGGGGCTCTTGAGCCGCTGCACGGTGTAGAGCTCGGTGAACTTGCGGGGGTCATCGATGGGCACATAGGACATCATCTCCTGTTCGGCCTGTTCGCCGAGGTTTTTGGTGTCCACCAGAAACAGGATGCGCTTGCCTTCAGCAAATTTGAGCAGGCGATAGATCGAGGTGATCGCGGTGTAGGTTTTACCCGCACCGGTGGCCATCTGGATCAGCGCGCGCGGGCGATCCGCCTTGAACGAGGCTTCCAGGTTGGTGATGGCGATTTCCTGGCAATCGCGCAGGCGCAATTCCTTGGCTGGAAGATGGTTCGGGTTGAGCGTTGGGATGTGCTGCAAGCGTTCGCGCAGGCTGTCGCCTTGCGCCAGCCATTCTTTGATCGTTTCGGGGCGGTGGAAGCTGAACACCTCGCGCGAACGCGGCTTGGGATCGCGCCCATCGGTGAAGCGGGTGAGGATGCCGGTGCTTTCGTACAAGAAAGGCAATGGCGCTTGGTTGTTGACCCATTTCAATTTGGCCGCTGCATAGCCTTCGGTTTGCGATTCATGCGCGGTGAGGCGCTGGCCTTCTTCCTCGCGCTTGGCCTCGATCACGCCCACCGCTTTTTTGTCCACGAACAGCACATAGTCTGCTGGGCCGACATCGGTCTGGTACTCGCGTACCGCCTGTCCCAGCCCGGCATTCAGATCAATCTTTCTGGCTGACTGAACAATCCATCCCGCCTGCGTGAGCAGCGCATCGATGGTGTCGCGCGCTTTTTGTTCGGGATTCTGGTTGTCCGTCATATCAGCGGAGCTTTGCGGGTTCGATCGTGACCACCAGTTTAAGCGGATCGAGATAGTCGAGGACGACTTCGCAGGTTTGCGTGCGCGCCAACGCCTGCAGCAAGGGTAGCCCGCGAGCCGCCGGAATCGCGCGGCGTAGTGCTTCGAGCCCGGGATCGGCCAGCACATCGGGTTCGGCATCGGTCAGGCTGACCTGAATCCGCGCCATCGACTGTGCGCTTTTCTGCGATGTCAGCGCCAGGGCAATCCCCATGGCACTGGGCAGGGGCCGCTTGGCATTCAGCGGTTCGGGGTAGGGCGCGTCGTAGGCAATCAGCAGGGCGGTACTGCCCTCGACGGTGACCTGGGTCAGCGCCTCCAGCAGACCGGCGCTGAAACAGCCGTCATAGGCGCACAGTACCGTGGCCGGCGCCATCGCACCGGAGGCGATGCCCCAATAGCCTGCAGGCGCGTTGTGCACCGAATTGTGAAAGCGGGTGGGCGAAATATGCCGATCCTCGGAGGCCAGCACCGCGCAGATGGCGTTGCAGTTGTCACCATCCGCGCCCGAAGACGCAAACACTGTAGAGAGCTGGCGGGCATCGAGCTGGCCCATGGCGATGGCCTCTTGTGCCACCGCAAGCGCCACCTTGACCGACACGCCCGCGCGCCGCCGCTCTGCTGGCGGCAAACCCTGCGGCGGTGGAGCCGTGATGGGGCTGGGTACGTAAGCGGCATCGCCAGTCAGCACGCCTTGGGCGGTGGGCCAATCCGGCAAGCCGGGGCCGAGCAGGCCGACGCCCTCAATCCAGGCGGTCAATATCGTGTTGGGGTTCGTCATATCAACCGGCCCGCCCTAGAACGAGGCTGCAATTGGTGCCGCCAAAGCCGAAGGAGTTGCTCAATACGCGTTGCGGCGCCGTGTCACGGTTGGCGTTGAGATACTGGATGGGAATGTTGGGGTCGATGTTGATGGTGTTGACGCCCCCCGGCAGAAACCCCTGCTGCAGCGCCAATGCACCAATGATCGCTTCCAGTCCGCCAGCCGCGCCGAGGGTGTGGCCGGTCGCACCCTTGGTGGAACTGCACGGCACACAGTCGCCGAACAGCGTGGCCACGGCTTTGCCTTCGGCCGCATCGTTGCTGGGCGTTGCGGTACCGTGCAGGTTGATGTAATCGATAGCACCCGCCTGCAGGCCGGCCGCTTTCAACGCGCCGGCCATGGCCATCTGGGCGCCCAAACCGTCCGGATGCGGTGAGGACATATGGTAGGCATCGCTGGACTCACCCGCGCCGAGGAGGAGCACCGCGTTGGCGTCCAGTGTGCTGGCAGGTCGCTCAAGCAGAATGAACGCGGACGCTTCGCCGATGGAAATACCTGCGCGGTCCACATCAAACGGCTGGCACGGCGTGGTGGACAGCAGCTCCAGCGAGTTGAAGCCGTACAGCGTGGTCAGACAAAGCGAATCGACGCCCCCGACGATGGCCGCGTCGATGAGCCCGGCTTCCATCATGCGTGCTGCCGAGGCGAACACCTTGGCGCTGGATGAACACGCAGTCGAGACTACGGCGGCCGGGCCTTCCAGTTTGAAGACATTGCGCACGAAATCGGCAACCGAATAGGCGTTATGGCTGGTGCGATAGTTGAAGTCTGCGGGGAGTTCACCGGTCGTCAGATCGCGTCGGCGGTACGCCTGCTCGGACTGCAGGACTCCAGCTGTGCTGGTCCCAAGCAATACGGCGACACGCCGCCGGCCATGGCGACCGATCGCTGCTTCCACTGCAGCCATGAAGCCATCCTGTTGCAAGCCCAGCAGGGCGAGCCGGTTGTTGCGGCAGTCAAAGTCGGCCAGGTGCGGGGGAAGCTGCACGCTATCCACCCCCGCAACCTCCCCCACAAACGTGTTCAGGTCGACCGTGTCGAACGCGCACGGCACCAGCCCGCCGCGCTGTTGACGCA
>JAYVKW010000007.1:0-17758 GCA_043768015.1 Gallionella sp. | reverse complement strand
AATACTTGACATAATTAGTCGGTTACTCAACAAAGGAGATACAGGAAAATGGATATTCAAGAAGTGATCAAGCAGCAGGTAACCACCCACCCGGTCGTTGTATACATGAAGGGTACGCCTGCAGCACCGCGCTGCGGATTTTCTGCAAATGTGGTGAATATACTTAATTCATTGGGCGTAAAAGATATTTTCAGCGTAAACATCCTCGAAAACGATGATATCCGCAAAGGTATTATCGAGTATGCAAATTGGCCAACTGTGCCTCAGGTATATATTAACGGCGAGTTTATCGGCGGTTCGGATATTACGACCGAGATGTATCAGAGCGGCGAGCTGAAGACATTGCTGGCTAAAATTGCTGCATAAAGTGACAACGGACCAGGTAATTATCTAGGCCGTTTGGCATATAAAATTTGGGGTGTGGCGACTATACAATCCGCGCCGAGTATTGACGTGCGAGTTCAAATAACTCGTACTGTCAAACTTTCCTCATTCCCGGGCGATCGCAAGATCGCCCGTTTTTTTAAGGTTCAGGATGCTATCGCCCGCCCGCCAGCATTTTTCTGGCACGCGCGATGGCTGCCTCCACCTGCTGCGGCGCGGTGCCGCCAGTGTGGTTGCGCGCCGCCAGCGAACCTTCAAGAGTCAGCACGGCATAGATGTCATCCTCGATCAGCGCGGAAAATTCCTTTAGCTCTTGAAGTTTTAAATCAGCCAGGTCACAGCCGCGTTTCACGGCAAAGCGCACAGCCAGTGCAACCGCCTCGTGTGCATCACGGAAGGGCAAGCCTTTCTTGGCCAGATAGTCGGCCAGATCGGTAGCGGTGGCGTAGCCCTGCAATGCCGCATCGCGCATCGCATCCGGCTTGACGGTAATGCCGCCCATCATGTCGGCATAGATGCGCAGCGTGATCATCAGCGTGTCGACGGTGTCAAACAGCGGTTCCTTGTCTTCCTGATTGTCCTTGTTGTAAGCCAGCGGCTGGCCTTTCATCAGCGTCAGCAAGGCCACCAGATTGCCATTCACGCGGCCGGTCTTGCCCCGCACCAGCTCCGGCACGTCCGGATTTTTTTTCTGCGGCATGATGGAAGAGCCGGTACAAAAACGGTCGGCAATATCGATAAAGCCAAAGCGCGGGCTCATCCACAAAATCAACTCTTCCGACAGGCGCGATAAATGCGTCATGATCAAGGCGGCTGCGGCGGTAAATTCAATCGCGAAATCGCGATCAGATACCGCATCCAGCGAGTTCTCGCATACCCCGTCGAAGCCCAGCAGTTCGGCAACATATTCGCGCTTGATCGGATAGCTGGTGCCCGCCAGTGCCGCCGCGCCCAGCGGCAGACGGTTCACGCGCTTGCGGCAATCCGTGAGCCGTTCCGTATCGCGCTTGAGCATTTCGAAATAGGCCATCAGGTGATGCGCGAAGCTGACCGGCTGGGCGACCTGCAAATGGGTAAAGCCGGGCATGACGGTGTGGGTATGCGGTTTGGCAAGATCGAGCAGCGCGCTTTGCAATGCCTTGATTAGCGCTAGCAGGCCATCAATCGCATGGCGCAAATACAGCCGTATATCGGTCGCCACCTGGTCGTTGCGCGAACGTCCGGTGTGCAAGCGTTTCCCGGCGTCGCCGACCAACGCGGTGAGCCGTTTCTCGATGTTGAGGTGCACGTCCTCCAGATCCAGCGACCAGACGAATTCGCCGCTGATGATTTCGTTTTCAATTTGCGCGAGGCCGCGCTTGATGTCGTCCAGGTCATGTGTGGCGATGATGCCGCATGATGCCAGCATCTGCGCGTGCGCCAGCGAGCCCTGGATGTCGAACATGGCCAGCTTGTGATCGAAGCCCACCGATGCGGTGTAGCGTTTCACCAATTCCGCCACCGGCTCGGCGAATCGTCCCGACCAGGTATCTTTATCTTGCTTTGGATCTTGCATTGCTGCCCCCACTTGTCCCAAAATGAAGCATGGAAAATCCAAGGCTTCCCCGCGATGAATAGTTCGCGCAGTATAAAACAAAATACCCGACCCGATACGTTGCCCAACTTCCGCAACCTCGGCATCGTCCTGCGCATCCTGCTGATCAGCAACGGCTTGGCGGTATTGCAGGCGATCATGCTGGCAAACGCGTGGACAGACGTGGCGCCGCGCATGATGCAGATCGCCACGTTGCTAGCCCCGGTACTGCTGGCCAGCCTGATGCTGCTGTGGGCGGCGCAGCCGTGGCTGCATCGATTGCCATACCGCCAGGGCGCGCTGGCTGCGATGGCGATAGTGGTGGTGTTGACACTGGCTATCTATGAGTTCGGCGGCGAGCTATATAACCCGGCGGGAAGTTCGAGATACTATTTCGACGAGGCGCGTTCTGTGCTGCTCGGCGTGATGGTGTGCGGCATCTTGCTGCTGTATTTCCGGCTGCGTGCCAAGATGCTGACGCGCGCTTTGCATGAAGCGCGCTTGCAGGTTTTGCGCGCGCGCATCCGGCCGCACTTCCTGTTCAATACCATCAACGCGGTGCTCGGCATCGTGCGCGCCCAACCAAAGAAAGCCGAAACCGCGCTGGAAGACATGGCGGATCTGTTTCGCATGGCGATGTCTGATGCGCGGGACCTGGTGCCGTTAAGCCGTGAGATCCAGTTGAGCAAACAATATATCGCCCTGGAGCAATTGCGCATGGGCGAACGGCTGAGCGTGGATTGGCAGATGCAGGATGTGCCGGAACAAGCGCTGATCCCGCCGTTGTTGTTGCAGCCGCTGCTGGAGAACGCGGTGTATCACGGCATCGAGGCGCTGCCGCAAGGCGGCAACATCAAAATTGTGTTGCGCCGCAGTGGCGACGAGCTGCGGCTGACTGTGGAAAATCCCTGTGCGGAACGCGGCACCTCGCCGCGGGGATCACACGGCGCCGGCGATTTCCTGAACAACTACGAGCCTGAAAGATCGACATCACCGGCCGCTGGCAACAAACAGCGTTCTAATAATAAAATGGCCCTGCAAAACATCCGCGAACGGCTGGATTTGCTGTTTGACGCCGAAGCGCGTTATCAGGTCGAAAGCGGCAGCAACTTCTATCGTGTGGAAATCATCTTGCCCTATGTAAAGGTACGACCATCATGACAACTGTCGAACCAGCCTTGCGCGTTTTCGTCGTGGATGACGAGCCTCCGGCACGCAACCGGCTGCGCGATTTGTTGAATGATTGCAGCGAACAGTTGGCGCTGGAAGTGGTGGGCGAAGCGGGCAATGGCCGGGAAGCATTGGACAAGCTCGCGGAAACCACTGCCGATGTAGTGTTGCTGGACATCCGCATGCCGCAAATGGACGGCATCGAACTGGCGCGGCATCTGAACAAACTGCCCAAAGCTCCGGTGATTATTTTCACCACCGCTTACGATGCCTACGCGATCAAGGCATTCGATCTGCACGCGATCGATTATTTGCTCAAGCCGATACGTTTGGGGCGTTTGTTTGAGGCGCTGAATCGTGCGCGTGTAGCGGTGCCGGTGCAAACCGAAGTGCTGCGCGACTTGTTGCCCGAACCGCGCAAGAATCTATCCATCCACGAACGCGGCAAGATTTACCTGATACCCGTCGAGCAAGTGCTGTATCTGCGCGCCGAGTTGAAATACATCACGGTGCGCACCGCCGAACGCGAATATCTGATCGAAGAATCACTCACCGAATTGGAAAAAGAATTCGCCACACGCTTCGTGCGCATCCACCGCAATAGCCTGGTCGCAAAAGATGCGATCGAGGGCTTTGAAAAAGGCGGCGACGAAGGCGAAAGCGGCTGGATGGTGAAGTTGAAAGGCCTGGACGAACTGCTGGCAATCAGCCGCCGTCAGCAGCATATCGTCAAGGAGTTCAGTTAGGGGCTGGCCGGGCAGTTGACTACCCGCTATTCCTTAATCCGGTTGCGATGCCGTTGATGGTGAGATGAATGGCGCGCTTCACCAGTACGTCATTGTCTCCGGCGCGATGGCGTTGCAGCAACGCGACCTGCAAATGGTTGAGCGGATCAATGTAGGGTGTGCGGGTCAGCAGGCTGCGCGCAAATGCCGGGTTGTCTTGCAACAGCGTGGTGTTGCCGGTTACCGCGAACAGCATGGCCACGGTGCTTTCCCATTCGCTGTTGATCGCGCCGAAGATCCGTTCGCGCAATGCGATATCCTCCACCAGCTCGGCATAGCTCGAGGCGATACCCATGTCGGTTTTGGAGAGCACCATGTCCATATTGGACATCAGGCCGCGAAAGAATGGCCAGTTCTGGTACATCGCTTGAAGTTGGGCCAAACCGGTGTCGCCCTCGCGTGCGATGAATTGTTTGACCGCGCTGCCGAAACCGAACCAGCCCGGCAACAGCGTGCGGTTCAAGCCCCAGCTGAACACCCAGGGAATCGCGCGCAAATCCTCGATGCGGCCGGATGCCTTGCGCGCCGAAGGGCGGCTGCCGATGTTGAGTTCGGCGATTTCGCGTATCGGTGTGGCGGAGAAAAAATATTCGGTGAAGCCGGGCGTTTCATACACCAGTTTGCGGTAGGCAGCGAAGGCATCGCGGCTCAAGGCTTCCATGATGCGATGGTATTCCGGCATGGTGCTGTCCGCGCCGTGATGATGCAGCAGCGTGGCTTCCATGGTGGCGGCGATCAGTGTCTCCAGATTACGTCGGCCAATTTCCGGATTGGAGTATTTGCTGGATATGACTTCGCCCTGTTCGGTGATGCGGATTTGTCCGTTTACGCTGCCCGGCGGTTGCGCCAGGATCGCGTCATAGCTCGGGCCGCCGCCGCGCCCGACGGTGCCGCCGCGCCCGTGGAACAGGCGCAGTTCGATGCCGTGTTTGGCGAACACTTTCACCAGCTCGACCTCGGCTTTGTACAGTTCCCAATTGGCGGTGAGATAGCCGCCGTCCTTGTTGCTGTCGGAATAGCCGAGCATCACTTCCTGGGTATTGCCGCGACTGCCCAGCAGCTTGCGGTAGTAGGGAATGGCGAACAGCTCGTCCATGATCGTCGCGCAGCCGCGCAGGTCTGCTATGGTTTCGAACAAGGGGACTATGTTGATATGCAAGACAGGGCTGTCGCCGCCTTCAAGTAATTGTACCTGTTGCAACATCAGCGCGAGTTCCAGCATGTCGCTCACCGCATCAGTCTTGGAGATGATGTGGTTGGGCAGCGCGGCGCGACCAAAACGTTGATGGATTTGTGCGGCGGCCTGCATGATGCGCAATTCGCTTTGCGCCACGGTGCCGTACTGGTCAAGAGTACCAAACACTGGCTTGCCCGCCTGCAATGCGGCCAGCAACATCTCGCGGCGTGCGATTTCGTCCAAATCTTTATAGTTGGCTTGGTCGCCGCTATTTGAGAACAGCTCGGCCACGGTTTCTTCATGAATTGCGCTGTGCTGGCGCATGTCCAGCGGGGCAAGATGGAAGCCGAACACTTCTGCGGCGCGGCGCAGATAGGCGAGCCGCCCGCGTGCCAGATACACTGCGCCATGCTTGAACAGCGAGTCGATCAGCACATCCAGATCGTTGATGAAATCTTGCGGCGCGGCATAAGGCTGTGCGTGTGGGTTCACCGGCGGCAGCAACGAGATTTTGTGGCCGAGCTGTTTGGCGGTGGCAGACAGGCGCGAATAAATCAGAATCAGCGCGCGGCGATAGGGTTCATCAGCGCGGCTGGCGGCCTTATCCGGCGATGCATCGGAAAGTTTGCGCAACTCATCGCTGACTTCCACCAATCGATCGGTCAGGCTCAAGCGCGTGCCCAGCAGGTGCGTCTCGCTCAAGTAATGCTCGAATGCCAGCGATGAATGCTGTTGCACCGCGTCCAGCATCACATCGTGAGTGACAAAAGGATTGCCGTCGCGGTCGCCGCCGATCCAGCTGCCCACACGCAACAGCGGCGGAACGCGGATGTCCTTGTCGAAGCGCGCCTCCAGTTGCTTTTCCAGATTCGCGTAGATCTTCGGGATTTCGTTGAGGAAAGTGTAGCGGTAAAACTCCAGACCGTTCTTGATCTCATCGCGCACGTTCAGCTTGGCGGTGCGCAACATGCGCGTTTGCCACAAAATCAGCACGAAGCGATGCAGGGTTTCTTCATTGTCGGCCAGATCATCCGGCGTCATGTCCACGCGATCACGATCGGACAGCAGGCGCGAAATAATCAGCTGGCAATCGAGGATACTCTTGCGCTGCACTTCGGTGGGATGCGCGGTTAATACCGGCGAGATCAGCGCGCTGTTCAAAAATGCTTGCAGCGTTTCCTTGCTGATGTGCTTTTCTTCGATGCGCTCGAGCGCCAGCAGCAGGCTGCCATCTTTGGGCGGCGTGCCCGCCTTTAGATGGGCGCGATGGCGGCGGTTATGGTGCAGGTCTTCGGCGATGTTGGACAATTGCGAAAAATAACTGAAGGCGCGCACTACCACCAGCGTTTCGCTGGGTGACAGCGCGTCCAGCGTCTGCTCGAGCTGCACGCGATCGCGGTCGTCCTGCGTCTTGCGGAAGCGTACGGCGGCGCGGCGCACATTCTCGATTAACTGATAGGATGCTTCGCCCTCTTGTTCGCGCAACGTCTCGCCAAGAATGCGGCCAAGCAAGCGCACATCATCGCGCAGCGGCAAATCCTTGCTGGATATATCGGTCGTGGCAGCAATCAAATTCATCATGTTTTCGGGACAAAAGCACGGCGCACCTTATGCTAGAATGCGCCGAAGACCGTTTGTTTATTTATAAAAATTTCAGGCACAAAATTTCAGGAAAAACTATGAACCAGAAATCCCATCAAGGCCCGGCCCGGTTAGTGATCGCTTCGCGCGAAAGCGCGCTGGCGATGTGGCAAGCGGAGCATATCCGGGACAGGTTGCGCGCATTATATCCGCAAACCGAGGTCAGTATATTGGGCATGACCACGCAGGGCGACCAGATTCTCGACGTCACGCTGTCCAAGATCGGCGGCAAGGGATTGTTCGTGAAAGAGCTGGAAACCGCGCTGGAAGACGGGCGCGCCGATCTCGCCGTGCATTCGCTGAAAGATGTGCCGATGAATCTGCCGGAAGGTTTTGTGCTGGCCGCCATCGGCGAACGTGAGGACCCGCACGATGCGTTCGTCTCGAACAAACATGAAAATTTGGCCGCGTTGCCGACAGGCAGTGTGGTAGGCACTTCCAGTCTGCGCCGCGAGAGCCAGTTGCGCGCGCGCTTTCCGCATCTCAACATCCAGCCGTTGCGCGGCAACGTGCAAACCCGTTTGCGCAAACTGGACGAAGGCCAATATGCCGCCATTATTCTCGCCGCCGCCGGGCTGAAACGGCTGGGGCTGGGTCAGCGCATCCGCGCGTTGATCAGCAGCGAAGACAGTCTGCCCGCAGTCGGGCAAGGCGCGTTGGGTATCGAGTGCCGCGCCGATCGCGCCGATGTGATCGCCTTGCTGCAACCGCTGCACCATCCCGATACCGCTGCCTGTGTGCTGGCGGAACGCGCCTTGAGCCGCGCGCTGGGTGGCAGCTGCCAAGTGCCTCTGGGCGGATTTGCCGAAGTGAAGAACGGTAAACTGCGCATGCGCGGCTTTGTCGCCAGTCCGGACGGCAAGCGCATGACGAGTTCCGAATTGACCGGTGAGATCACTGACCCGGAAGCGCTGGGAAATAAGATTGCCAATGCGCTGCGTGCGCAGGGTGCAGATGAAATCCTTGCCGCGATTTTAACCGTGACCGCAAGTCACGGCTAAACTGCTTCCGCAAAAATTGCGGCCTATTTGCCACATTGAAATGCATTATGTTGGCAGGAAATGACTAACGACCTCCCGCTGACCGGACTAAAAATCGTCGTCACGCGACCGCGTGACCAAGCGGCGCAACTGGCGCGGCGTATCGAACAGGCGGGCGGCATCCCGCTGCTGTTCCCGTTGTTGGTTATAACGGCGGTGCAAGATACCAAAACACTGCACGAACAAATCGCCCGTCTCGGACAATTCAACCTCGCCATTTTCATCAGTCCCAATGCGGTGCAATTCGGTATCGCGGCGATACGCGAGGTCGGTAAGGACTATGTGGGAGCGCAACAAGCTGCGCGATCCAATCGCGCAACAAGTTGCGCTCCTACGGTTAGCCACGCATTAAATGAGGGTGATCTACCGCCAACCCTGAAAATCGCCACGGTCGGACAAGGCAGCGCGAAGGCTTTGCGCGAATCGGGCATCGCCAACGTCATCGCGCCCACCGAACGTTTCGACAGCGAAAGTTTGCTGGCTTTGCCGGAGTTGCAACATGTTGCCGGATGGCGCGTGATGATTTTCCGCGGCGATGGCGGACGCGAGTTGTTGGGCGACACACTCAAGGCGCGCGGTGCGACGGTGGAATATGCCACCTGTTACCAGCGCAGCAAGTCACAGCAGGATGCGGGGGCGTTGCTGGCAGCCGAGCCGGATGCGATCACCGTGACCAGCAGCGAGGCATTAGGCTATCTGTGGCAGATGCTGAATGAGGGTGACCGGGCCGTATTGCAGAACACCGCTTTATTTGTGCCGCATGCGCGCATTGCCGGGTTGGCCCGCGAGCAAGGTTGGGCTCAGGTGCACGTGACGGCATCCGGAGATGACGGATTGTTGTCTGCTTTGATAACATGGGCGCATCAGAAGACATAACCAGCGACTTGGCTGGCGTTGTTTGCCAGACTAGTCGAATGGCTAGCAGTTTCATCAGAGGAAAAAATGAACGAGCAAACCCCACAACCAGAAAATGCCGAGCCAGAAAGCGTTAGGCCAGCCACCCTGGCTTCGCCCACACCCCGCAAAACCTCGGTGGCGAATGTTTTTTCGCGCGTCAGCATCACGCAGCTGACGCTGGCGGTGCTGGTAATAATTTTCCTGTGGCAATGGCTGGATGGGCATCGCGCCATCAGCGATATGCAGCAGCAACTGGCGAAAAAAATCGCCGAGATGGACGGCAGCAGCAAGGCCAATCAGATATTGCTGACGCAAAGCCAGGAACAGGTGCGCGAACTTTTCGCCAAAGTGGCGACGCTGGAATCACGCTATGCCGAGTCGCAAAATCAGCGCGCCGCGCTTGAGGCTTTGTATAACGACCTGTCGGTAAGCCGCGATGAAACTGCGTTGGCGGAGGTCGAACAGATGCTGCTGATCGCCGCGCAGCAATTGCAAGTGTCGGCCAATGTAAAGGCCGCGCTGATCGCCATGCAAAGTGCCGATGCGCGTTTGCAACGCATGAACAGACCGGCATTCAACGGGCTGCGACAGGCCATCAGTCACGACATGGACAAATTGCGCGCGCTGCATGATGTGGACATCACCGGCATCAATCTTCAGCTCAATAATCTGATCGCTGTTGTGGACAAGATGCCGCTGGCTTATCAGCAACGTGCGGCAGACGAAAAGCTTTTGTCCGGGCACCCGAATGAAGTGGTCGCGCAATCCGTTCCGCCAGAATCCGAAGAGCATTTGATGGAACCACTAGCCATTCCGCTAGGTAGCCAAACAACGGCAACCAAGCGGCTGGTTATGGCCGGGCACCCGAATGAAACAACTTGGCAAAAACTGCTGCGCGAAATCTGGCAAGAGGTGAAACAGCTGGTGCGTATTGAAAATACCGGCAAGGCCGAGATTCCGCTGTTGCCGCCCAATCAGGAATTTTTCCTGCGCGAAAATCTCAAGCTGAGTTTGCTGTCGGCACGTCTCGCGCTGTTGTCGCGCGACGGAGATAGTTTCAGGCAAGGACTGAAAACCGCGCAACTTTGGACGGCACGCTATTTCGACGGAAAATCGAACGAGGCGATGCGGATGTCGGACGAGCTGAAAAAACTTGCCGCGTCCGACATCCGCATCGAATTGCCGGATATCAGCAGCAGTTTGCAAGCGGTGCGCAACTACCGCCTGACGCATGAAAACGAGCCAAAGGCGCGTTTCGAGGGACGGCCAAACGAGCCAAAGGCGCGTTTCGAGGGACGGCCAAACGAGCCAAAGGCGCGTTTCGAGGGACGGCCAAGGTCGGTGCGATGAAATATCTGGTCTGGATACTCGGACTGTTCGCCGCTGCGGTGGCGCTCACGACCGCGTCGCACAATCCGGCTTACGTGCTGCTGGTGTATCCACCCTATCGCATCGAACTGTCGCTAACGCTATTCATCGCCCTGTTGCTGCTGACCTTCGTGTTCGGCTATGGGCTGATGAAACTGATAGTCGCCGCCCTGCAACTGCCAGCCTATGTGCGGACATTTCGTTTGAAACGCACGCAAGCCCAGGCCAGCGAATTGATGGATGAGGAGCTTGGCGCGTTCTTCGAAGGCCGTTATGCCGCTGCGGAAAAGGCCGCAGCGCGCGCGATGGAACTGGGCGATACCTCAGCTTTGCATCCCATCATCGCGGCACGTTCCGCCCATGAATTGCGCGAATACAAAAAACGTGATGCCTATTTGGCCGCTGCCGAAGGCAAGACGATAGGCGATTCCACCATGCGCTTGATGACGACCAGCAAATTCCTGCTCGATCAACGCGATCCGCGCGGCGCATTGGATGCCTTGCAGGAATTGCGCGACAGCGGGGTCAAAGGCCATCTCGGCGCATTATCGCTGGAACTGAAAGCGCACCAGCAAGCGGGTAACTGGGACGATGTATTGAATGTGCTCTACCAGCTCGAGAAGCGCGCCGGTATCGATGCGACACTTGCGGCGCAATTGCGCCAGCAAGCCTGGCAGGAAAAGATACCCCAGCAGAAAGATTTGGCGGGGTTGACCGCTTGCCTGAAAAACATGCCTGCCGATTTCAAGCGGCGCAGCAAGATTGCCGCAACCGCCGCGCGCGCACTGATGCAACTCGGCGGCGGCTCACTCGCGCAGCCCCCGCAAGGAGGACGCTGCGGTGTGCCCGACGGCTCCGCCGTCACCCTCGCGCAGCAACTGCTGACCGATAGTCTGAATGCGCAATGGGACAGCGAGTTGGTCGTGCTGTATGGTGATTGTCTATCCAGCGATGTGGTGGCGCAAATCGAGCAAGCGGAAAAATGGCTCGCACAGCACAAACAAGATGCCGGATTGCTGCTTGCGCTCGGCAAATTGTGCTTGCATCAAAAGCTGTGGGGCAAGGCGCGAAGTTATCTGGATGCCAGTAACAGTATCGCACCCAGCCATGCCGCCTATACCGCGCTAGGACAGCTCGCGGATCGCCTGGGTAAGTCTGACGAGGCGTTCAAGTATTATCAGAGCGCGATGGCGGTGACGAAACAGTGAAACGTGAAGGTGAAGCTGTGAAAGGTGAAACGAAGTAGTGGTTCTGCGTTTCACCTTTCACGTCTTCGGCGCAAACGTAAATGCGTCCGAGAAAAATGCCTCGTTTGGCAGCCCCCGCTGGGCGGTGAAGTCGCGGTGTGCGGCTTCCACGACCACGGGTGCGCCGCAGGTGTACACCTCATACGGCGATAAATCGCGGTAGTCATCCAGCACCGCTTGATGCACGAATCCGGTGCGCCCCTGCCAGGCATCTTCCGGCAAGGCTTCGGAAAGTACCGGCGTAAATTTGATACCGTTTGTTTCCCATTGCCTGGCTTTGTCCAGCATATACAAATCCGCCAGCTTGCGCGCTCCCCAATAAAAGTGCATCGGGCGTTTTACGCCGATGTACAGCGCGTGTTCGATGATCCCCTTGATCGGGGCGAAGCCGGTGCCGCTGGCGACGAAAATAATCGGCTTGTCCGAGTCTTCGCGCAGAAAAAAAGTGCCGAGCGGACCCCTGAAGCGCAGGATATCGCGTTCTTTCATAACTTCAAATACATGATGGGTGAATGCGCCGCCCTTGATGTTGCGGATATGCAGCTGCAGAAACTCATCGTCATGTGGCGCATTGGCTAGCGAGAAACTGCGCGGCGCCTGCTCCTTGAGCAAAATGTCCAAGTATTGTCCGGCCAGGAATTGCAGGCGCTCATTGGCGGGCAGCTTGAGCGAGAGCACCATGACATCCGGCGCGGGCTGTTCCATTTTTTGCACGCGGCACGGCATGGTCCTGACCGGGATGTCCTTGACCGCATTCACTTCGCGGCACTCCAGCACCAGATCGGACTGCGGCTTGGCGCAGCAGAACAGTGCCATGCCCGCAGCCTTTTCGGCCTCGCTCAGCGTGTCTTCCTGATACTTGCCGTAATCTATTTGCCCGGTCACCACCTTGCCCTTGCATGTGCCGCACACCCCATCGCGGCAACTATATGGAAGTATGTAGCCGTGTTTGAGCGCGGCTTCGAGGATGGTCTCGTGCGCTTCGATCGGGAAATGGTGGCCACTGGGTTGAATAACCGTTTTGAACGTCATGATGAATGCTGTAGGTTGCGCTAAAGCGCGAATTTTAACGCATAATCACGCCATGAGACGTTTGTTGATTATTGGCTGTGGAGATGTTGCGCTACGAGCTATACCCTTGTTGAGGAAAAGTTATCAGGTGTTCGCTTTAGTGCGCGACCCGGCCAAACGCGCGGGGTTACGCGCGCTTGGCGTGCAGCCGCTGCTTGGCGATCTGGATGACCGCGCCAGCCTTGCGCGCATCGCCGGATTGGCCGATGCAGTGCTGCACTTTGCGCCTCCCGCTAACACTCCCCCCTTTACTAAAGGGGGGCAGGGGGGATTTGCTTTTCACGACACGCGTACCCGTAATCTGCTGAGCGTCTTGTCGCAAGGCCAAGGTCGAAGGAGAAGCCTGCCCAAGCGCCTGGTGTACATCAGTACCAGCGGCGTATATGGAGATTGCGGTGGTGCATGGGTGAGCGAAACGCACCCGCTCAAGACCACCTCGCCACGCTCGCAACGGCGCGTGGATGCCGAAATGCAAATACGTGTCTGGGCCAGACGTAATCAGGTGAATGCCACTATCCTGCGCGTACCCGGCATCTACGCCGCAGACCGCCTGCCGCTAAGCCGTGTGCAGCAAGGCACGCCGGCCATCATCGCCAGCGAGGACAGTTACACCAACCATATTCACGCCGATGATCTGGCGCGTATCAGCATTGCCACGTTGCAATATGGAAAATCATGTCGCGTGTATCACGCCAGCGACGACAGCCAGTTGAAAATGGGCGATTACTTCGATGCCGTGGCCGATGCCTACGCTCTGCCACGACCGCCACGCCTGCCGCGCGCCGAAGTCGAGCGCGCCGTATCGCCTGCGCTATGGTCGTTCATGAACGAATCGCGGCGACTGACGAATGCAAGGATGAAGGGGGAATTAAAAGTGAAATTACGCTACCCGGAGGTGGAGAGCCTGATGCGTGAGCTTAGCTTGGATAAGTCTTGATTTCGGGTGAAATTACACCGGGATCGAATGTTCGTTCTGGCTGGTTTGCTCCAACGCATCAATCGAATCCAGAATTTTTAAGAAGCATAAGCCAAAATCAGTGAGACCATATTCGACGCGCGGTGGACTTTCAGGATAACTGCGTTTTTCCAGGATGCCGAAGCGCATCAGCTTGCGCAAACGCTCATTGAGCACCTTGGTTGATAATCCCGGTACGGCATGTTCCATGGCTCCCGGTCGGTGTATACCTCGTCGCACCAGATCAATCACCGTCAACGACCACTTGCAGCCAACCACATTCTCGACCATGTAGGTGACGGTTGGCCGGCTAGCCGCATCAATCATTTTTAATTCTTCCATCATCAGTAAGATACACCGTAAGGTATCCAGCGTACCATTTTGTGCCCGCTTTAAATCACCGTTGAGGCCGGATATATTGCACCCCCGTTCATTTCAACATACCGGAGATTATTATGCAAACATACACAAAAATTCTTATGCTTGCGGCAGCCTTGACCATGGCGACACCGGCATCTGCATCTGCCGGTGATGTGCCCTATCCCTCAGGTTATCGTGATTGGCATCACGTCAAGAGCATGGTCATCAATCCGGGTCATCCATTGCATGACGCTTTCGGCGGCATCCATCACATTTACGCCAACGCAAAAGCGGTGAAGGGCTACAGCAAAGGAAAATTCGAGGACGGTTCGGTGATCATTTTTGATCTGCTGGAAGCAAATTCCGGCGACAATGCGGTGACCGAAGGCGCGCGCAAGGTAGTCGGCGTCATGCACAAGGACGCGAAGCGATTTGCCGCGACTGGCGGCTGGGGTTTTGAAGGTTTTAAGGGGGACTCTAAAACCGAGCGCGCTGTCGGCAAAAATGCTGACAGCGCTTGCTTCCAATGCCACGTACCACAAAAAGCGAACGATTACGTTTTCAGTAAACTACGCCCTTAAGCGGGAGAGAGCCGCGCTATCTCCGTAAGCAAGAGGGTGGTGCGGCCATCACGGTTTAAAATTGTTGCTCAACGTGATGAGCTGATCCAGCTTGGCCTTCGCCGCGCCGCTGGCTATCACTTGATCGGCTTTCGCCACACCGTCTTCCAGCGTACTGGCCAACCCTGCCACGTAAATCGCGGCACCGGCATTCAGTTGCACGATGTCGCGCGGCGCGCCGATTTCATCGTTCAATACACCCAATAGTTTTTCGCATGCTTCGTCGATATTGGCAACCCGCAGCATGTTAAGCGGCGCGGTGGTCAGGCCGAACAGATCGGGGTGTACAGTGTATTCGCTGACCTTGCCGTCTTTCAGTTCTGCGATATAAGTGCCTTCGCTGATCGAGATTTCATCCATGCCATCCGCGCCGTGGACCACCAGCACATGACGGCTGCCGAGTGAGGCTAACACTTGCGCGAGCTTGGCGGTGAGCGATTGGTGGAACACGCCGAGCACTTGATTCTGTGCGCCGGCAGGATTGGTCAACGGCCCGAGCAGATTGAACAGCGTGCGCACGCCGAGTTCGCGGCGCACCGGTGCGGCGTGTTTCATCGCGCTGTGATGGTTGGGCGCGAACATGAAACCGATGCCGATGCTGTCCACGCACTGCGCGACTTGTTCGGCGGTGAGGCTCACATTCACGCCGAGTTTTTCCAGCACATCCGCGCTGCCGCAGGTGCTGGAAACCGAGCGCCCGCCATGCTTGGCGACCTGCGCTCCGGCAGCGGCAGCAACCAGCGCGCTGGTGGTGGAGATGTTGAAGGTCTGCATGCTGTCCCCGCCGGTGCCGCAGGTGTCGATCAAATGACCAGTTTTTTTCACGCTGACCTTGCTGGATAATTCGCGCATCACCGTTGCGGCTGCCGCGATTTCGCTGACTGTTTCGCCCTTGGTGCGCAACGCGATCAATACTGCCGCAATCTGCGCCGGGGTCAGTTGGCCACCCATGATGTGCTGCATCAGTTCGCGCATTTCGGCGAACGGCAGGTCGTGGCGATCAATCAGCTTTGTTAGTGTTTGCGAATAGTTCATGATGTCCTCTAAAAAATGCGTCCTGTAGGAGCCCGACTTGTCGGGCGATTGCTCATCGCGCAGCAAGCTGCGCTCCTACACATTCCCTTGTAAAAAATTCGCCAGCATGTCATGCCCATGTTCGGTGAGGATGGACTCGGGATGGAACTGTACGCCATGCACTGCCAGCGTCTTGTGGCGCACGCCCATGATCTCGCCGTCGTCGGTCCATGCGGTGATTTCCAGACAGTCCGGCAGCGTCTCGCGTGCTATTACCAGCGAGTGATAGCGCGTCGCGGTGAATGGATTCGGCAAGCCATGAAACACGCTGGTGTTGTTGTGATGGATCGCCGAGGTCTTGCCGTGCATCAACTGTTTGGCGTGGATGATGCGTCCGCCGAAAGCTTGGCCGATGCTCTGATGACCGAGGCACACGCCGAGTACAGGAATCTTCCCGGCAAAATGCTGGATCGCCGCAACCGATATACCCGCTTCGTTCGGCGTGCACGGGCCGGGCGATACCACGATGTGCTGTGGGTTCATTTTTTCGATCTGTTCGATGGTGATTTCATCGTTGCGATGCACCACCACCTCCGCGCCCAGCTCGGCGAAATACTGCACCAGGTTATAGGTGAAGGAATCGTAGTTGTCGATCATTAAAAGCATGTTTTTATGTACCTATTTCATCTCGTAGGATGGGTGGAGCGCAGCGATACCCATCAATTTATTACCGTGTAGCGATGGGTATCGCTGCGCTCCACCCATCCTACCGCGGTTATATTTTTCGTATCATACCCAAAGCCACCGCTTCGGCAACCTCTATCCCATCCACCGCCGCCGATAATATCCCGCCCGCATAGCCCGCGCCTTCACCGGTTGGATACAAACCCCTGGTGTTGATGCTCTGATAATCATCCTTGTTGCGCTTGATGCGTATCGGCGAAGAGGTGCGCGTCTCCACGCCGGTCAGCACTGCATCGGCAAGATCGTATCCTTTTAGCTGCTTGGCGAAGGCAGGCAGGGCTTCGCGTATCGCGGTGATCGCATAATCCGGCAAGGCAGTAGAAAGATCGCACAAATGCACACCGGGCGTGTAAGACGGCTGCACTTCGCCGAATTTCGTCGAGGGTCTGCCTGCCAGAAAATCACCGACCAGTTGTCCGGGAGCCTGATAATTGCTGCCGCCCAGTTCATAGGCACGCGACTCCCAGCGGCGCTGGAATTCCACTCCGGCCAAAGCATCACCGGGATAATCCTGCTCGGGTGTGATGCCCACGACGATGCCGCTGTTGGCGTTGCGCTCGTTGCGCGAATACTGGCTCATGCCGTTGGTGACCACACGCCCCGGTTCGGAAGTCGCGGCGACCACCGTGCCGCCCGGACACATGCAGAAGCTGTACACCGAGCGTCCGTTGCTGGCGTGATGCACCAGCTTGTAATCCGCCGCGCCGAGCAACGGGTTGCCCGCGTTGTTGCCGTAACGCGCTCGGTCGATCAGTGACTGTGGGTGTTCGATGCGCAAGCCGATCGAAAATGGTTTGGCCTCGATATAGATGCCGCGCCGGTGGATCATCTCGAAGGTGTCGCGCGCGCTGTGTCCGACCGCCAGCACCAGATGATGCGTCGCGATACGTTCGCCGTTGGCGAGCACCACGCCAGTGACATGTCCGGCGTTGTCTGATTCTTGGGTAATCTCGATGTCATCGACGCGGCTCTCGAAGCGTATCTCTCCGTCCAGCGACTGTATCGCCTCGCGCATCTTCTCCACCATGCCCACCAGCCGGAACGTGCCGATGTGCGGATGGCTCTCGTACAAAATCTCTTCCGGCGCACCCGCCTTGACGAATTCCTCCAGCACCTTGCGGCTCAAATAGCGCGGGTCTTTGATCTGGCTATACAGCTTGCCGTCCGAGAACGTCCCCGCGCCGCCTTCGCCGAACTGCACGTTGGATTCCGGGTTCAGCACCCCCTGCCGCCACAGGCCAAAGGTATCCTTGGTGCGTTCGCGCACTTCCTTGCCGCGCTCCAGGATCAGCGGGCGGAAGCCCATCTGCGCGAGCAGTAAACCGGCGAACAAACCCGCCGGGCCCATGCCGACCACGATGGGACGCGAGGTTAAATTCTTTGGAGCTTGCGTGACGAAGTGATAGCGGGTGTCGGGTGCGATGCTGATGTGCGGCAGCGACACGTTACTGGCGGAGCCAGCCGATTGCGGGAGCTGCCGCTTAGCCCCTCCACCTGTACTCGTAGATTTTACGTTGTCTTTTCGGAGGGACTGATCACTTTTTAAGCGTGCCAGAAGCGCCGCTTCATCGCGCAGCGCCACATCCAGCGTGTAGGTGAACAGGATGGCGTTTGGCTTGCGCGCATCCACGCCGCGCTTGAAAACGACATGGCTGATCAGCTCATCGTCAGGAATAATCAGGCGCTTGAGTATCGCAATCCTGAGTTCACCT
>JAYVKW010000006.1:0-24608 GCA_043768015.1 Gallionella sp. | reverse complement strand
TGGGCTATCGACTGGCATTGATCAGTAATCGGTCGGGGAAGGTGTGTTTCGAGTTGCGGGAGAGCAATGGAATGAAGGAAAGGCGAAATCTGAATTTATAGAGAGTATGTGATAAGCTCCGAGCTGTTGTTATTACGTTTTATTTTGTTTCATGTCTTCCATTTTGGCCTCTCCTCGCGCTGGCGTTTCGGCATCATCTCTCGCAGCCGCGCTGCTGCGTCAGGAAATTCTTGATCTGCATGCCTATCACGTGCCGGACAGCTCGGGCTACATCAAGCTGGATGCGATGGAGAATCCCTATCTTGTGCCGTCCGTCTTGCGCGAAGAAATCGCCGAGGCGGTCGCTGCCGCTGCCATCAACCGTTATCCCGATCCCGCTGCCGTATCACTCAAGGAAAAAATCCGCGGCGTGACCGGCTTGCCGCAGGGGATGGAGGTGTTGCTCGGCAATGGTTCGGATGAGTTGATCCAGTTGCTGGCTTTGGCACTTAATAAGCCGGGCGCGACGCTGTTGAGTGTGGAACCCTCGTTCGTGATGTACAAAATGATTGCGATTTTCACCGGCATGCGTTATGTGGGCGTGCCTCTGATAAATAATTTTGGGGCAGCGGATTTTTCCTTGGATTTGCCCGCGACTCTTGCGGCGATTCACCGCGAACAACCCGCGCTGGTATTTCTGGCCTATCCGAATAATCCCACCGGCAACCTGTTCTCGGCGCAAGCTGTAGCTCAAATCATCGCGGCATCGCCGGGTCTGGTGGTGGTAGACGAGGCCTATTACGCTTTTGCCGGCGACAGCTTTATCCCGCACTTGGCGCGTTATCCGAATCTGTTGGTGATGCGCACCTTTTCCAAGCTCGGCATGGCCGGGTTGCGCCTCGGTTTTCTGGCGGGCAGCGCGGCGTGGTTGGGGCAGTTGGAAAAGCTGCGCTTGCCGTATAATGTCGGCGTGTTGCCGCAGTTGGTTGCCGAAAAATTGTTGGTGCATCACGAGGTGTTGTTGCAACAAGCGGAACAAATCAAGCGGGATCGCGCAAAACTGTACCAACAGCTGAACGGAATCGCCGCCGTAAAGGTTTATACCAGCGAGGCGAATTTCCTGCTGTTCCGCGTGGCGAATGCGACCGCGATATTCAATGGCTTGAAACAGCGCGGCGTGCTGATCAAGAACCTGGATGGCGGGCATCCGATGTTGAAAGACTGCTTGCGTGTGACGGTAGGTACACCAGACGAGAACGCAAGATTTATTGCTGCATTACAAGAAACCTTATTCAATCCTCTTTAGGATTCAATCCGCATAGGATCAAATCATGCGCAGTGCGAAAGTTACCCGCAACACCTTGGAAACCCAGATCAGCGTCGAGCTGAATCTGGACGGCAGCGGCACGGCCAAGTTCGATACCGGACTGCCGTTTCTCGATCACATGCTCGACCAGATTGCCCGGCATGGTTTGCTGGATTTGAACATTCATGCCAAGGGCGATTTGCACATCGATGCGCATCACACCGTGGAAGACATCGGCATCACGCTGGGTCAGGCGTTGAATCAGGCGATCGGCGACAAGAAAGGTTTGCGCCGCTACGGCCACGCTTACATACCCCTGGATGAGGCCTTGTCGCGCGTGGTGCTGGACATTTCCGGACGCCCCGGCCTGGTGTTCAATTGCGCATTCGTGCGCGGTAATGTCGGCGAGTTTGATGTGGATCTGATCAAGGAATTCTTTCAAGGCTTCGTCAATCACGCCTTGGTGACATTGCACATCGACAATCTGGCGGGCAACAATGCCCACCATCAGGCCGAGACCATTTTCAAGGCATTCGGGCGCGCGTTGCGCATGGCGCTGGAGATGGATCCGCGTATGGCCGGCGTAATGCCTTCCACCAAGGGTGCGCTATAAATTCATTATGGGATACTCTCAAAATTCAGAGTTCGCCCAAATGCAAGGCGCGGAAAAAATTTCGCCGCGTCGCATATGGTTTATATGTAAGCAAGAAATTTTTTCCGCAACGCAGCATTTGGGATGAAATGTGGATTTTAAGAGGCTCCCATCATGGTTGATGTCGCGGTAGTCGACTACGGTATGGGCAACTTGCGCTCGGTCGAGCAGGCCTTGCGCAAGGTGGCTCCCACGGCCGAAATTGTCGTCACAGATGACGCTGACACGATTATAAACGCCAAGCGTGTGGTGTTCCCCGGACAAGGCGCGATGCCGGACTGCATGCGCGAGCTGGATGCGCGCGGTTTGCGCGACGCGGTGCTGCTGGCCGCACGCAGCAGGCCCTTTCTCGGTATCTGCATCGGCCTGCAAATGTTGTTCGAGCACAGTGCCGAGGGCGATGTGGCCGGTCTGGGGATTTTGCAAGGCAGGGTGGTGCGTTTTGCCAGCCATATGCACGATGCGCAAGGCAATAAACTCAAGGTGCCACACATGGGCTGGAATCAGGTGCATCACGGGCAACATCCGTTGTGGGATGGCATAGAACAGGATGCGCGCTTTTATTTTGTGCACAGCTACTATGTGCAGCCGCAGGATGCGTCATTGGTGCAGGCGACCAGCCAATATCCGCAATCATTCGTGTGCGCGGCAGCGAAAGATAATTTGTTTGCGGTGCAATTTCATCCGGAAAAAAGCCAAGCGGCCGGGCTCAAACTGCTGCACAACTTTATGCAATGGAATCCTTAAATTTTTAACCTACTGCCATGCTGATTATTCCTGCGATAGATTTGAAAGACGGCCACTGTGTGCGCCTCAGACAAGGTGTGATGGAAGATGCCACGGTGTTTTCAGAAGACCCCGCCGCCACCGCAAAACACTGGTTGGCGCAAGGCGCGCGCCGTTTGCATCTGGTGGATCTGAACGGCGCGTTTGCCGGCAAGCCCAAGAATGAAGCCGCCGTGCGCAGCATCATTGAAGCGGTGGGTTTGGATGTGCCGGTGCAACTGGGCGGAGGCATACGTGATCTGGAAACCATTGAACGCTATCTCGACATTGGCGTGACTTACATCATCATCGGTACCGCCGCGGTGAAAGTGCCCGGCTTCTTGCATGAAGCCTGCGACGCCTTTCCCGGACACATCATGGTGGGTCTGGATGCCAAGGGGGGAAAAGTGGCGGTAGATGGCTGGTCGAAGCTGACCGGACATGATGTCGCTGATTTGGCGCAACGCTTCGAAGACTACGGCGTGGAAGCGGTGATTTACACCGACATCGGGCGCGATGGCATGTTGTCCGGCGTGAACATCCCTGCCACGGTTGAGCTGGCAAAGCCGCTGCACGTCCCGGTGATCGCCAGCGGCGGCATCACCAATCTGGATGACGTGCGCGCGCTGTGTGCGGTGCAGGCTGAGGGTATCACCGGCGCGATAACCGGACGTGCGATTTACGAAGGTACGCTGGATTTTCGCGCCGCACAAATGCTGGCGGATGAATTGACCGAGGCAGCGCGCTAGCCCATGCTCGCCAAGCGCATCATTCCCTGTCTCGATGTGATGGCAGGGCGCGTCGTCAAAGGCGTGAGTTTTGTCGAACTGCGCGATGCCGGCGATCCGGTGGAGATTGCGCGCCGTTATGACGAGCAAGGCGCGGACGAACTGACCTTCCTCGACATCACCGCAAGCTCGGACGACAGGGGAATTATTTTTCGTATGATTGAGCAAGTCGCCTCGCAAGTGTTTATCCCGCTGACCGTGGGTGGCGGGGTGCGTGAAGTGGGCGATGTGCGCAATCTGCTGAATGCCGGAGCGGATAAAGTCAGCATCAATACTTCTGCGGTACTCAATCCGCAATTGGTCGCCGATGCTGCCGGACGTTATGGATCGCAGTGCATCGTGGTGGCGATTGACGCCAAGCAAACCGAGCCGGCGCGTTGGGAAGTATTCACCCACGGCGGACGCAAGGCCACTGGCTTGGATGCGCTGGCCTGGGCGAAAAAAATGCAGGATTTTGGCGCGGGTGAAATTCTGCTGACCAGCATGGATAGGGACGGGCAAAAAAATGGTTTTGATCTGGCGTTGACCCGATCCGTTACCGACGCGCTGGAGATTCCGGTGATCGCCAGCGGTGGCGCGGGTAATCTGCAACACCTTGTCGATGGTGTAAAAAAAGGCGGGGCGGATGCGGTGTTGGCCGCGAGTATTTTTCATTTTGGAAAATACACCGTGCAGCAGGCCAAGCAGTTTATGGCGCAGCAAGGCATTGAGGTTCGACTATGAAAAGGTGCAAGGTACAAGATACAAGGTGCAAGGCTGATGGTGCAAGGTTTTCCTTGTCCCTTTCCCCTTGCACCTTGGACCTGTTTTATTTATGAGCGAAACTTGGTTAAACAAAGTAAATTGGTCTGCCGATGGTTTGGTGACAGCCGTTGCCCAGGATGCTGTCACAGGCCGTGTGCTGATGGTGGCGTGGATGGATCACGATGCGCTAAAACTCACCCAACAAAAAGGCGAAGCGGTTTATTGGTCACGTTCGCGCAAGAAACTTTGGCACAAGGGTGAAGAGTCCGGGCATTTTCAGAGGGTGAAGGAGATACGTCTCGACTGCGATGGTGACGTGATCTTGTTGCAAGTTGTACAGATGGGCGGCATATCCTGTCATACTGGACGCGAGAGCTGTTTCTACAACCGTTTAGAGCAAGGTAAGTGGGTGGAAGTGGATGCGGTGCTGAAATCTCCGGACACGATCTATAAGAAATGAAACAGGACATTTTACAAAGATTGACCGAAACGTTGGAGACGCGCAAGCAGGCATCGCCCGAAAGCTCCTATGCCGCCAAACTATTTAGCCAGGGCGAAGATGCCATCCTGAAAAAAATCGGCGAGGAAGCGACGGAAGTTATTCTTGCGAGCAAAGCGGGCGACAAAAGCCATCTGGTGTGTGAAACCGCCGATTTGTGGTTTCATTGCATGGTGTTGCTAGCGCAGCATGGTTTGAGCGCCGACGATGTGCTGAACGAATTGGCAAGGCGCGAAGGTTTGTCGGGTATCGCCGAGAAAGAAAGCAGGAAGAAACACTGAGCATGAGCGACTGTTTGTTTTGCAAAATCGCACGCGGAGAGCTACCTTGCCGTAAAGTGTATGAGGACGATAAGGTGTTGGCGTTCCACGACATCAATCCGGTCGCGCCGGTGCATTTCATGTTGATCCCCAAACAGCATTTTAATTCGTTGGCGGAGGCTGGTGATGTCCATGCAGCTTTGCTTGGCAAGATGCTGTTGTTGGCGCCTGTGCTGGCAAAAGAACAGGGTTTGGACAACGGTTTTCGTACCGTGATCAACACCGGCAAGGGCGGCGGGCAGGAAGTATTTCATTTTCATATTCACGTCATCGGTGGTGGTAACATCCCGCCCATGGTGCGGCGCAATTAATTTAAAAGGAGAACGAGATGGGCGGATTAAGTATTTGGCATTGGCTGATCGTATTGTTGGTGGTTGTGCTGATCTTCGGCACCAAAAAATTACGCAACATGGGCAGCGACCTGGGCGGGGCGGTAAAGGACTTCAAGGAAGGCATGCGCTCCGAGGATGAAACCGCCCAAGCTAAAGAAAGCAGGCAAATTAAAGAAGGCGGGCAGACCATCGAGGGCGAAGTAAAAGACAAAAAGACCACTAATGTTTAAGCAGCTTATTCATGTTGGTTGGTAAAGATGTTTGACTTCAGCTTCTCCGAACTGATGGTGGTCATGGTGGTGGCGCTCGTCGTCATCGGGCCGGAACGCATGCCGAAAGTGGCGCGTACCCTGGGGCATCTGTGGGGGCGCGCGCAACGCTATGTGAATGGTGTGAAAGCCGACATCGAGCGCGACATGGCAGTTGAAGAGTTTCGCCAGTTGCAGCAAAAAGTGCAAGCCGAAGCTGGCGCGGTGGAGCAATCGGTGAAGCAAGTGACACTGACGGTGGACCAACAGGTGCAACAAATCAACGAAGCGGTCGCAAAGCTTTCATCACCTGATCAAGCAGCGCCTGACCAAGTAATAGTCGATCAAACACCACCACCGCCATTCGCCGCCGACCCATCAGTGGCGCAGCCTAAGTCGGAATGAATACCGGCGAAAGTTTCATTGCGCATCTGATTGAATTGCGTACCCGATTGTTGAACGCCGTGGTGGCCGTGCTGCTGGTATTCATCTGTCTGTTCCCGTGGGCATCCGACCTTTACACCTTGCTGGCGCAACCGCTGTTGACCAAGCTGCCCAAAGGCGGGCAGATGATCGCCACCGATGTCACCACGCCCTTCTTCGTGCCGCTCAAAGTCGCGATGATGGCGGCGTTCCTGATCGCGCTGCCTTATATCCTCTATCAAATATGGCGCTTCGTCGCCCCCGGTTTATATGCTCACGAAAAACGCCTGGTGTGGCCGCTGATCATCACCAGCACGATCTTGTTTTTTTGCGGCATGGCGTTTGCCTACTTCGTGGTATTCCCGGTAGTGTTCGGCTTCATCACTTCCAGTGCACCTCAGGGCGTGGCCGTGATGACCGACATCGACAAATACCTGAGCTTCGTGCTCACCATGTTCATGGCGTTCGGCATCACCTTTCAGGTGCCGGTGGCCGTGGTGTTGCTGGTGCGCATGGGTTTCGTCACCGTCGCAAAACTCCGCGAGATACGTCCTTACATCGTAGTTGGTGCATTCGTGGTCGGTGCAATTTTTACCCCGCCGGATGTGGTGTCGCAGCTCATGCTGGCGATCCCACTGTGGCTGCTTTATGAGGCGGGGATCGTGGTGGCTTCGTGGCTTGGTCGTGGCAAAGTGAAAGATAGCGGAGCGCAATAGCGGCTACCAACACTGTGCTTCGCTTTATTGTGTTCTTGGCTTCGGACGCTTGCCGATTTTCACCTGCAAACCGATGTTTGTGCCATTGCGCATCAGCTTGATCGGGACAACTTTGCCGGGTGGCAGGTTGGCTACTGTATCCAACATGGCACTCGTGTCATTGATGGTTTTGTCGTCTATCGCAATCAGAATATCCCCGGTCTTCACGCCCGCCTGTTCAGCCGGACTGTTGCGTATCACTTCGGTGATCAACACGCCTTTGGTGTCGCCGAGCTTGAAGGACTCGGCCAGTTCCGGGGTGAGTTCCTGCACCCCTGCGCCGACCCAGCCGCGCGTGACAGAACCGTGCTGAATGATTTGTTCCATGGATTTTTTCGCGGTAGTGGCGGAAATGGCGAAGCCGATGCCGAGCGATCCGCCATTCGGCGAATAGATCGCGCTGTTGATGCCGATCAAATTGCCGTTTCCGTCCACCAGCGCGCCGCCGGAATTGCCCGGGTTGATTGCGGCATCGGTCTGGATGAAGTTCTCAAAGGTGTTAATTCCCAAGTGATCGCGCTTGAGCGCGCTGACGATGCCCATGGTGACCGTTTCACCCACGCCGAACGGGTTGCCGATGGCGAGTACCATGTCGCCTACACGCGCTTGTTCCGGATGACCAAAAGTGATGGCGAGAAGGTTGCCGGGCAGCTCGATTTTAATCACCGCCAGATCGGTTTCCGGATCGGAGCCGATGACGTGTGCCTTGGCCTTGCGGCCATCGGACAGCGCGACTTCGATTTGATCGGCGGCTTCCACCACGTGCTGGTTGGTAAGGATGTAGCCATCGGGACTGACGATCACGCCGGAGCCGAGGCTGGAGCTGCTTTGCGGCTCGTCATCTCCTTGGTCGCCGAAGAAAAATTTGAAGCGCGGATCATCCATGAAGGGATTGACCGGGGTCTTGATGACGGTGCTGGTAAAGATGTTCACCACGGCAGGCATGGCTTTTTGTGCGGCGGCACTTAAGCCCATCGCCGGGGATTTGTCGCTGCTGACCAGTGGGGTGTTTTCATACAAGGTGACCACTCCGCTGCGTGCCGCGTTCGGCAGCAACTCCGGCTTGAGGGTGTGAATAATAAACAGCAGCGCCAGCGCGATGGTGACGGTTTGTGAAAATAGAAGCCAATGTTTACGCATGGTAAGATGAACTCGATGGATTTAATCGGATTTAATTGTTTAAGGAAACCTGATGCTGCTTAACGAATTGCGCGATTATAACGCAAGCCTGATGCAAACCAGCCTGTTCAAGGATTACTGCCCGAATGGGGTGCAGGTGGAAGGCCGGGCTGAAGTGCGGCGTATCGCTACCGGGGTGACGGCTTCGCAGCAGGTGCTGGACGCGGCGATCGCGTGGGGCGCGGATGCGATTCTGGTGCACCACGGTTATTTCTGGCGCAACGAAGAAGCTACTATTGTCGGCATCAAGAAAAAACGCATCGCGCAGCTGTTGCGCAATGACGTGAGTTTGCTGGCCTATCACCTGCCGCTTGATGCGCATGCGGAACTGGGCAATAACGCCCAACTCGGTAAGTTGCTCGGTTTGGTAGAGCAGGGCAGGTTTGGTGAGCAAAATATCGCATGGTTGGGTGCGCTGGCACAGCCCCAGACGCTGACGCAATTTACCCAGCAGATCACACATAGCTTGCAGCGCACACCGCAAGTCATCGGGAATGGCAACAAGAGCATACGCAAAGTGGCGTGGTGCAGCGGCGGAGCGCAAGGCTACTTTGAAGCAGCCATTGCCCAGGGCGTGGATGCGTACATTACCGGAGAAATTTCCGAGCAGAATTTCCATCTTGCCAACGAAACCGGCGTGGCCTTCATCGCCGCCGGGCATCATGCGACCGAGCGTTTCGGCATCCAGGCACTGGGCGAGCATCTGGTAAAGCAATTTGGTTTGGAGCATCGCTTTTTCGATCAGGCCAATCCAATATAATTGCCGCAGTCTAATTCGGCCAATCCAACACATCGTCCCGGTTTTTAATCCAAAATTAACCATTACGTAGCGCCCGCGCCTCGGCGCGGGCGAGGATTGAAATTTCAAATCGTGCCAGGAGGTGAGGGCCTCAATAATCGCTACGTTTGCTGCGTAATCGATCCAGTGAAACGGCCATGCTGTACGGTGCATTTTGCGTCGTATCTAATCGATCAGCTCGTCGCGCAACCGATTCAAGGACGAGGCTAGTAGGCCACGCTGTGCGGTTTTTAGCGCCGCATTGGCTAGCTCGATGGACGTGCCGTGGTCTATCAGCAGCGTTTTCAGAATAGCCTCCATTTCACCCAAGAGTGGCTCAGGCCGGTGCGCGTAACGCAGCAGGAAATCTTTGCGGCGCGGATGGAACGCTGTCCACTGCCAGGCAAGAAAGCTTTCATTGTTCTTGAAGCCGGCCTTTTGCAGTGACTCTTTCAAGCTATTTACAGCGGGTAATCCGATTTGATCGGGCGAGGGTGCGGCACTCCACATCAAGCCGAAATAAATACGCCATGCCCCGCCCAGATATTGCTGTTCCATCATCGGACGCAAGTAAAGCGGTTGCTCCGTGCTGGTAGTGCAATGCAATCCGACCAGGCTATCCGGCGCGTTCTTGTCCTCGGTAGGCTCGACTCGCCACGTTAGTCCATGATCGTTTATCAACGCTTGGAGACGCGCTAGCAATTCGCGCCAGAGACGGTTGTTCATTTGCTCGCGCAATGCATCCATCTGCTCGACAACGGCGAGACCCAATGGCAAATTCTCTGTTTGGGCAAAAAAATCCAGTACAGCCTGCTCTTCATTCATGGTGTCATAACTCCTAAGCGGCCCAACCTTGGAAAGGTATATAAGCGATTGCTGTAATTATGTGCGGCATATAACTTTTTTTGCCATGCGGGGATGAGTTGCAATATTCAGTATTGACTTTATTTTTCAGACTAGACATTATTCGTCCGTGTAGTCGCGCCGCGCTCATTCACAGGCGGAAAAAACCAAGGCAGATGATAATGACTATCGCGACACAACGCATCAAAAAATAATCCGATTTACCTGTTCTATCATGCCGGCAATAAGTTGGTGTGGGATCATTTGTTTGCTGGGGGAGCCCTTACGATGCACCGTTTTTTACGTTTGTCCGTTTTGCTACTGGGATTGTTTGCTGCAGCGAGCAGTTATGCAGCCGATGCCCCGCCACCCGCCCTGACGACCGAGGATGATTTAGGCCCGGCTATCGAGCAGCCGATCGAGTTCCCGCACTTCCGCCATGCCGGCGACGCTGCCAAGGGCGGGATGGAGATCAATTGTATGTATTGCCATACCTACGCCAGGCGCAGTTTGGTAGCGGGTATACCGCCCATTCAAAAGTGCATAGGGTGCCATCAGAGCATCGAGTCGGTACGCGAAACTCCGCGCATCAAAAAATTATTCGAATACTGGGATGCCAAGAAAGCTATTCCCTGGAAGAAGGTGCATGATCTTCCGGACTTCGTGCGTTTCAGTCACGAACGTCATATCAAGCGTTTTAACTTTCAGTTAAACCGTCCGGTTCAAGAAGTTTGCGGCTATTGTCACGGCGATGTGAAAGAAATGACGGTGGCGCGCCGCAGCAAATCACTCTCTATGGGTTGGTGCGTCAGTTGCCATGAAAAAGATCACCCAGTCTCGGCCGAGGGCGGTACGCCTATTGGCAAACAGGCCTATTGGTACGGTATGCATAAGCCGCTGGTCGATGCGTCGGGCATTATTAAAGCTAAAGGCCCGAACGACTGTTCGGTATGCCATAAATAGTCAGAGGGGTTGTGATGATGAACAGTGGTTTTGATCGGCGTGATTTTCTGAAGGTGCTGGGCTGGGGCGGGGCGGCGGTTGCGTTGAGCGGCTGTGGCAACGGTTCGGTCGAGGATGGCAAGGAAACTGTGGTTTCGTACGTGGAAACGAACGATTACATGATTCCCAGTATCAGCGTGTACTTTAATTCGACCTGCGCGCAATGCGATGCGGGTTGCAGCATCACCGGACGCATCCGCGAAGGGCGCGTGCTGAAGCTGGAAGGCAATCCCGATTCCGCGATCAACCGCGGCAAGACCTGTGGCTTGGGGCAGGCAGGAGTGCAGCATCACTACAATCCGGATCGCGTGCGCGCGCCGTTGTTGCGCACGGGTAATTCAGGCGAAGCCATCACTTGGGAAAAAGCCTACGCGCTGATCGCGGAGAAGATGAATGGCGTGAGCGGTGAAGAGATCGCGTTCTTGAGCGGCGGCGTGAGCGGACATCTGAAGGTGTTGCTGGGCAATTATCTGGACAGCTTCGGCTGCAAAAATCATTTCGTGTACGAAGCGGTGGGTCCGGCGGTGTTGCGCGCTGCAAACAAAAAATCCTACGGCGTGGAAATGCCGCGCTTCAATATCAATAAAGCCAAGGTGGTGCTGTCATTCGGGGCTGATTTTTTGGGCGCATGGGTTTCGCCGGTGCATTTCTCGCAACAGTATGCGCAGTTCCGCAAAGGTGTGGATGGCCAGCGCGGTGTGCTGATCCAGGTTGAGTCTAAGATGACCTTGACCGGTGCCAATGCGGATCGCTGGCTGGTGGTGCGTCCCGGAACGGAAGGTATTCTCGCGCTAGGTATCATCAATGCGCTGGGCGCCCATGGCGTCACATTGTCCGGCGATATTGCCGCTGCGGTGAAAGGTTATGACAAGGAGCGCGTCAGTAAAGATACCGGCGTGTCGGCTGAGCAGATCGACAAGATCGTCGCCTTGCTGAAAGAGCGTACCCCGAGCCTGGTGTTGGCGGGCAGTGCGGCAGAAGGTTATGCGCATGGTTCGCAAAATGCCGCCGCGATCAATTTGCTCAATCAGGTGTTGGGTAATGTCGGCAAGACGGTAGAAGCTGCGGCGGTTGTGCCGTTCCCGCAAATGGCACCGTTGACCGGCAATACCGCCGCATTGAAGACGTTGAATGACGGCTTGGCTGGAGGCAAGTACAAGGTGCTGTTCAGTTATGCGGCCAATCCGGTATTCACCGCGCCAGGCGCGATGAAGTTCACTGACAATATGGCCAAGGCCGGATTCAAGGTGGTGTTTGCCCACTACCTGGATGAAACCGCCATGCAGGCTGATCTGGTGTTGCCGCTCGATTCCGCGCTGGAAGATTGGGGCACGCAGGTTCCCGAATATATGGCGGAAGGTGCGCAAATCAATATCCAGCAACCGCTGATGGAAAAATTGCATGCCGAAACTCGGGGCATGGGCGATATTCTGCTGGCTTTGATCAAGCTGCGTCGCGCCGAAGACTACAAAAAATACGATGATTATTATGCTTATCTGCGCGCAGCCATGTTGCAAAACAAGAATGCGTTGGGCGGCGGTGCCGATGATGATACGTTCTGGACTGAAACCCTGAGCAAAGGCATTATCAAAGTGGCGGGTACTAAACAAATACTGTCCGGCAAAGTAAGCGCAGCGGGTTTGTCGTTACCCACGCCTGCTGCCATCGATGCGCAATATCCGCTGCAACTGATTCCATCGGTGAACGCCAGCCTGCGCGATGGCCGCCATACCAATCAACCGTGGTTGCAGGAATCACCCGATCCATTGACTACGATAGTGTGGGATTCCTGGGTAGAAATTCATCCGAGGAAGGCCGCTGAATTGGGCATAGCGGAAGGCGATATCGTTGAAGTGAGCGGCAAAAATGGCTCGATCAAAGCGCAAGCCTATCTGTTCCCGGGAATTCATCCGGATGCAATTTCCATCCCGCTGGGTCGCGGACATGAGGCGCTGGGTCGTTATGCCAAGGGTTATGGGGTGAACCCATTCCAGATTCTGGATGCGGTGTTCGACAAAGAGACCGGTGAATAGGCGCTGCATGAAACGCGCGTTAAAGTCAGCAGAACCGGATCGCGGGTGATTGTGATTAAAGATGAAGGTCCTGCAGGCGGTAAGCAAATGGGCAAGAAAATTGCCGCGCGCTTGTCCAGCGATAAAGTGAAGCTTTCGGAGGAGGTCTAGTATGTCAGTTGGCAATCTATTAGAAAACTGGTCGGATTTTCGGCACACCCACCCGGTGGATGATGTGCCGCACAATCCTTACAAATGGGCGATGAGTATCGATCTGGACGCGTGCAGCGGCTGCAATGCGTGCAGTGTCGCTTGTTACGCAGAAAATAATTTGCCGGTAGTTGGTAAGGAAAAATATGCGCAGGGCCATTCCATGCACTGGATACGTCTCGAACGCTACTGGGATGAAGATATTAGTATGGAAGGTGGCAGAGACTTTCCCGATCAGGGCGCGCAATTTTTGCCGATGATGTGTCAGCAATGCGAAGCTGCTCCTTGTGAAACAGTGTGCCCGGTGGGTGCGACCAACCATACGCCGGATGGTATCAATTCGCAGATTTACAATCGCTGTATCGGTTCGCGTTACTGTGAGGCGAACTGTCCGTACAAAGTACGTTACTTCAACTGGTATGACTATCCCACTACCGACAACGTCTGGCCTGCCGAAATGAATCAGCAGCTGAACCCTGACGTGACGGTGCGCGGCAAAGGTGTGATGGAAAAATGTACCTTCTGTATCCAGCGGGTGACGGTGGCCAAGAACAACGCGAAGAACGAAGGTCGCCTGGTGCATGACGGCGATGTGCAGACGGCGTGTCAGCAAGCCTGCCCAACCGGTGCCATTACTTTTGGCAATCTGGTTGACCCCGATTCCAAAGTGCATAAGCAATGGAAGGCTCAACAAGTCGAGCTGAATAAAGATGCGCAAGCCAAGGATAAGGAAGAAGGCGGCAGCGAATTGCGCGGTTATCGCATCTTGGAAGAATTGCGCTCCTATCCCTCGGTCATGTATCTGGAACGTGTGCGCGAAAGCGCCGTGTGAGTTGCCAAAATTACTGAAATTTCTTTAGGAAATAAACAATGAAAGATATCCGCGAAGACATCGCTTGGGCGAAGATCAATAAAGATGTGCTCAAGAGCTTGGAAAATCCCAGAAAGCTGTATTGGGTAATTTTGTTTGTCGCGATTGCCATGGTCGGTGTGGCCGTGGGTTCTGAGATATACCAGTACAACACCGGCATGGGTGTTTCCGGAAAAAATAACACGCATGTGTGGGGGCTGTATATCGCCACCTTCATCTTCTGGATCGGCATGAGCCACTCCGGTACTTTGCTGTCGGCGATTCTGCATTTGATGCACGCCGATTGGCGCAAGCCGATTTATCGCTTCGCCGAAGCCATGACTACTTTTTCGCTGATGACGGCGGGCTTGTTTGTGGCGGTGCACCTGGGTCGTGTGTGGCAGATTTACTACGCCTTACCTTATCCGAACGGACGCGGAGTATGGCCGAATTTCCAGTCGCCGTTATTATGGGACGCGATGGCGATCTTCACTTATCTGAGTTCCTCGATCCTGTTCCTGTATGTCGGGATGATTCCCGATCTGGCGATTTGCCGCGACAACATGAATCCGGGCTGGCGCAAGAAGCTGTACACCGCATTTTCGCTGGGCTGGGAAGGGACTGACCGGCAATGGCGGAATTTCCGCGTCACTTACCTGACCATCGCCTGCTTCCTGATTCCGCTGGCGGTGTCGGTGCACTCCATCGTGGCCTCCGATTTTGCGATGTCGCAACAACCTGGCTGGCACATCACTTCATTCCCGCCGTATTTTGTGGCCGGAGCGTTGTATTCCGGTTGTGCCGCGATCATCACGCTGTTCATCATTTTGCGTTACGTGTTCAAGTTTGAAGAGTACATGACGCTGCCGATTCTGAAGAAGATCGTGCGTTTGACTTTCGCCATTGCCATGGTGTGGACTTACCTGAATCTGATCGAGTACGCCTCGGTGTGGTACGGGCATGAACAGGCGGCCAAAGATGTATTGATCCAGAAAGCCATCGGCCCCTACGCGCCGTTTTGGTGGATGATGAATTTCTGCGGCACGGTCGTGCCACTGATACTCTTTTTCAAACGTTTTCAAACTCACATTCCGGTGTTGTTTGCGGTGTCGTTGTTGTTGAACATGGGTATGTGGCTGGAACGCTGGATGATCGTCGCGCCGACTTTCTCGCATGGTTATTACCCTTGGACATGGGATCATGATCAATGGCCTAGCCTGGTGCAATGGGGAATTGTATTCGGCAGCTTTGGCTGGTTTACCATGTTGTTCATGATTTTCTGCAAGGTGTTTCCATCGGTCTCCATGTATGAGGTTAAAGAAATGGTTTATCACCGCAGCCAGGCAACTAAAAAGCTGGCGGCAACCGGGAAACTGGCAGCAGTCGGCCTGAATGCGGATAACAGGGGAGCACACTAAATGAGCAAACGTCATTTACTCGCGTTGTTCAGCAATTTTGACGAAGCCGAGGCTGTGGTCAGGGAGTTGCGCAGCGCCAGAATTAACGGTTTCAATGCTGATAAAGACATGATTGTGAAATCGCCGATCGAGCATCCGGAAGTGGAAGAATTTTTAGGGGACAAACCGGTCTATGTGCAGTGGTACACCTTGGGGGGGGCGCTGGCAGGCGGTTTGCTGGCGTTCTTTTTGATCTCAGGCTCGCAAGCCAACTTTTTTTCGCAAATCAAGGGCGGCAAGCCTATCGTGCCGTTCCCGCCCAATTTTGTGTTGACCTATGAAATGTTCATTTTGGGCGGTGTATATATCTCCGTGCTTGGTTTCCTGATTTGTGCGGGCCTGCCCGCCAGGCGTTCGCCGTTGTATAGCGCGAAGGTATCCGAAGACCAAATCGGCATCCTGGTACAGTCTGATGAAGCTGCCAGCGGAACATTGAAGGCAATTTTCACTAAACACCAGGCATTGGAAATTCAGGAAGAGGCGGGGAAATGAAAAAGTTATCCTTGGCAATGATGAAACTACTGATGGAGCAACTAAATATTGGACTAAGACGCGAAGAGTCTGCGTCTAAGCCACTGCTTATAGCCATTCGACTGGTGAAACTACTAGCCATTCCACTAAGTTGCCCAAAGACGGCAACCAAGTCGCTGGTTATCGCATTGTTGCTTGTACCCTCGTTTGCGCATGCGTGGCCGTGGTCGGATGACATGGCTAATCAGGTCAGTATCAAGCCCCAGGAAAGCGTTGACCATGCCAATCCCGGCATGAATCCTTTTCCGAAACGTTCGGTGCCTGTTGCTGGCACGGTTACTTCTTCGATAGAGGTTAAGGATAGGGATGCTGCGTTCAAGCTGGTCAACCCTGTTCCGGCAGGTCAAAAATCGGTCGACATGGGCGGTCGTTTGTTTGGGATTTACTGTGTTCCTTGCCACGGTAAGTCCGGTACCGGCGATGGGCTGGTTGGGGCTAAATTGATTCTGAAACCTTGGAACTTGACCTCGAGCAGTGATATGCATCCTTGGGATACCAAAGATTATCCGGATGGTTACATCTTTGGCATGATGACCTTTGGGGGTGCAGTGATGCCTGTATATGCCATTGATTTGAGCCCAACCGAGCGCTGGCATGTCGTGAATTACATCCGTGCAGTGCTGCAAAAAAAGGCACCCGTAGCTGTAGCGGCTGCGAAGAAGACAAAATAGGAGACGGTTAAAATGTTTTCATATAGCAATTGGTCGGTACTGACCGTGAACTTTTTGGTGGTGTTGTATCTCGCTTTGGGTGGGGTGACGCTGAGCGCAGTGCTGCATCTGGTAGGGGCGCATTGGAGGTATGAAATTCGTGTGTTGGCCAGTTCTCTGTTCGCCCTGTTTCCGTTGGCGTTTGTTTTGCTGGTGGTGTTATTGGCGAACGGAGAGTCGACTTTCCCATGGTTAAAAGTAACCGGCGAACATGGGCATCACATTCCTGCGTGGCATAACTACACTTTCCTGGTGGCGCGCGAAGTGCTCGGCATGCTGGCGGTGATGGCAATACATTGGGTGTTCATTCAGCGGCAAGCCGTGAGCGAACGCAGTGCAGAAGATGCGGCGCGTTTCCATATTATTGCCTGTGTGGTTCCCTATTTTTACGTGTTGTATGGCACGATGGTCGCGTGGGATTTTGAAATGACCATGCTGCCTTCCTGGGAGAGCGCGATCTACGGCATGCAACATTTTATCAGTAACTTCGGCATGTTCCTGGCGTTTCTGGTGATATGGATTTTTGCCTTGAACAGCCGCGATAGATTAGTGCGTCCGGTAGAAACTTACGTCTATAACTACCTCGCGCAAATGCTGTTTGCTTTCACCTTGTTGTGGGTTTATACCTTCTTTGCGCAATACCTGACCATCTGGTATGGTAACTTGCCTGATGAAAGGGATCGTATGGTTGGCATGCAAGACGGTGATTACTCCTTTATTTTTTGGGGGATGTTCGTGCTGAAATTTGTGATCCCGTTTTCTACTCTTGCTTTCCCGTTCACACGACATAACATCAAAGCGACTACGGCTGTGGCTACTTGTATCATCATCGGCACGCTGTTCGAGCGCTACGTTTGGATAGGCGGTGTCAAGGGCGGCGTTGGGACATATCCAATTTTAGCTGCGATCGTGGTCAGCGGTGTGGTCGCAACAATCGGTTTTTTCTTGGTGCGGATGCGTTTGCAAAGCATCCAGTTGGTTAAAGGGTAATCAGTATTATGATGAGATTGTATTCCGGGACATCCGATCCTTATAGTCATCGTTGTCGGATCGTGCTGTTTGAAAAAGGCATGGATTTTGAGGTGATAGATGTGGACTTGATGAACAAGTCTGAAGACGTTGCCGCGATCAATCCCTATGGCAAAGTGCCGGTGTTGGTGGAGCGCGATCTGGTGCTGTATGAGGCGAACATCATCAACGAATACATAGATGAACGTTTCCCGCATCCGCAACTGATGCCGCCCGATCCTGTCATGCGTGGCCGTGCACGGCTGTTCCTGCATCGTTTTGAACAAGAATTGTATAGCCACGTAGAGGCTATCGAGCATGGTGTGCCCAAGGCCGCCGATAAGGCGCGCGCGATCATTCGTGACAACCTGACCCAGCTTGCGCAGATATTGGCCAACCAAAAATTTTTGTTGGGCGACGAGTTTTCTATGCTGGATGTGGCGATCGCACCGCTGCTATGGCGACTCGACCATTACGGCATCCAGATGAGCAAGGATGCCGCGCCGCTGATGAAATATGCCGAGCGCTTGTTTTCTCGTCAAGGTTTTATCGATGCACTGACTGCATCCGAAAGAGCAATGCGCAAGTGAAAGACCTCTGCACAACTACTACGCTTGGTGATACTTCGTCGAAAAGCGGCTCAAAATCCTCATGTATAAGCACATACATTCCGGTTTTTCGCCGCTTTTCTCCTTGCCTAACCTGCGCTCGCTACGTTGTGCAGAGGTCTTAGTGAGCGATTTATCCACGCGCCCTTACCTGATTCGCGCGATTTACGAATGGTGTGTGGATAGCGGGTTGACTCCCTATCTGGCCGTCCGTGTCGATGAGCACACCGAAGTGCCGCGTTCTCATGTGAAGGGTGGCGAGATTGTCTTAAACCTCAGTGCGGATGCGGTTCGCAACTTGCAGATGGGTAACGAGATGATCACCTGCACTGGGCGATTTGGCGGTGTGCCATTCGAGCTCATGGTGCCGGTAGTGGCGACCATAGGCATATTCGCCAAGGAGACGGGGCAAGGGTTGGTGTTCCAGGGGGATGGGTCGCAACCATCGCCACCTTCTTCGAATGGTGGCGATGGAGGATCCAAGCCAATACCACACAAGCCCAACTTGAAGATCGTGAAATAAACCTGTCTTGAATATAGCCGAAGGGAAAAGCCGCAGATACTGCGGCTTTTTTGCTTTGCGCGCTTGCCGTTACACAGTAGCTTGAGCCAGCGTTATATGCATCTTGCCCATCGCTTTTTGTTCGATTTGGCGGATGCGTTCTGCCGATACATTGAACTCGGCGGCCAAGTCATGCAGCGTCGTGGCGGCACCCTCTTCGCACAGCCAGCGCGCCTCGACGATGCGGCGGCTGCGTTCATCCAGACCCGCCAAGGCATTCGCCAAACCGGATATTTGCAGGTGCTCACGTTCAGCTGTTTCCAAAATCCGCGACGGCTCATGCTCCGCGTTATCGGCCAGATAATTAATCGGCGCGTAGCTTTCATCATCATCGCTTCCGCTTGGTTCCAGCGCGATCTCATGCCCGGAGAAACGTGTTTCCATTTCTACCACATCGCGCTCACTGACGTTGAGCTGCTGCGCGATCTCGCTGATTTGTTGCGGCTTGAGCGGCTCCAAACCTTTTTTCATGCTGCGCAGATTGAAGAACAGTTTGCGCTGCGACTTGGTGGTGGCGATTTTCACCAGCCGCCAGTTGCGCACCACGAACTCGTGGATCTCGGCGCGTATCCAGTGCAGCGCGAACGACACCAAGCGCACCCCACGTTTCGGGTCGTAGCGCTTCACCGCTTTCATCAGGCCGATATTGCCCTCCTGAATCAGATCGGCTTGCGGCAGCCCATAACCGGCGTAACCGCGCGCCACGCTGACCACCACGCGCAAGTGAGAGAGCACCAACTCGCGTGCGGCATCCAGGTCGTTCTCGGTTTTGAAGCGCGTTGCCAAGGCCAACTCCCTCTCCTGCGATAGAACCGGGAAGCGGTTTACTGTTTGGACGTAGCCTTCCAGGCTGCCAACGGCAGACGGTACGGGCAAATTCATTGCGGCATTCATGGTGATTCCTCCTTAAGATGGGATAATTCTAGCACTCGCGGCGTTGGAGTGCCAAGGCGAAGAATGGTTCTATGCAGGATGCTGGGGATGAGCGGCAGACTACAGGGCACCTCTAAAAATCCAAACCCCGTCGCGATGCTGCGTTGCTCAAAAAATTTTAACGCTTACATATCAAACATATGCGGCGCGCTAAAATTTTTATCGCGCCTTGCCTGGCTTATAACCAGCCACTTGGTTGTCGTTTTTTGACAACCTAGTGGAATGGCTAGTTGTTCCATCAGGATTTTGAATTTTTAGAGGTGCCCTTAAAGAAATTATGAGCGGCGGATTATACGCGGCAGATGAAACGCGGCAGATGAAACGCGCGGTTTGCTATCCCTGCCAGGGTCACGCGACTATAATTGCGCCCTCAAAATATTCTCTTGCATTATGAAGCTCATTTTATCGTTCCTCTTCCTCCTGCCTGTGCCCGCATTCGCGCAGCCAGACCTCATGCTTGCAGCACCGCAACTGGCCGCTAAGTCGTACCTGTTGTATGACTACACCAGCAACCAAATTCTGGTGAATCAAAACGGCGATGCGCGCATGGAGCCCGCTTCGTTGACCAAGCTGATGACCGCCTATCTGGCTTTCGATGCGCTCAAACACGGCACGCTGTCACTGAAACAACAGCTGAACGTTCCGGCTGCGGCGGTGCGCAACAAAAGCGACGAATCGCGCATGCTGCTCAAAGCCGGACAAACGGTCACCGTGGACGAGCTGTTGCACGGGCTGTTGGTGCAGTCCGGCAACGACGCGGCCATCACGCTGGCGGTCAATATTGCGGGCAGCGAAGCGGGTTTTGTCGACATAATGAACCGGGAAGCGAAACGGCTGGGTATGAATAACACTCATTTCACCAATCCGGTCGGCCTGCCGGATGCGCAACACTACAGCAGCGCGTCTGATCTGGCCGTGCTGGCGGCGGCCATCCTGCGCGAATATCCGCAGCACTACCCGCTGTTCTCGCTGCGCAACTACACTTTCAACAACGTCGCCCAAGCCAACCGCAACCGTTTATTATGGCTCGACCCTTATGCGGACGGCATGAAAACCGGGCACACCGAATCGGCCGGATATTGTCTGGTCGGCTCAGCCCAGCGCGATAACCATAGGTTGATTTCGGTAATGTTCGGCGCGGATTCAGACCGGCTGCGTGCCAGCGAAAGCCAGAAGTTGATGAACTTCGGCTTTCAGAATTTTGATGCTGTGCGCTTGTACCAAAAGGATCAGCCGGTCACCCAGGTCCGCGTTTGGAAAGGCACCGCGAGCAGCCTCGGAGTCGGCTTCCGCCGGGATTTGTTTGTGAGCATCCCGAAAGGAACATTTGCCCAACTCAAGGCGACAATGGAAACGCACCCACCCATCCTTGCCCCGATCACTGGCGGGCAACAACTGGGCGTGCTCAAACTGACGCTGGCCGGTAAACCTTATGCGGAATTCCCGCTGGTGGCATTGGACAGCGTGCCGCTGGCGAATGTGTTCTCGCGCGGATGGGATAGCATCCGCTTAATGTTTCAATAGGGAGTTTGTCATGACGATATATTTAAACGGGGAGTTCATGCCCATAGCGGAAGCAAAAATTTCCGTACTGGATCGCGGCTTCATATTCGGCGACGGCGTGTATGAAGTGATTCCGGTGTATACCCGCAAGGCGTTCCGTCTGGCAGAACATCTGCGCCGTTTGCAACACAGCCTGGACGGCATCAAGCTGGCCAATCCGCACAGCGAAGGCGAATGGACGACCATCATCAACCAGCTCATTGCGCGCAATCAGGCGCAAGACCAGTACCTGTATCTGCACATCACGCGCGGCGCGGCCAAGCGCGATCACGCCTTCCCGAACCCGCCGGTCAAGCCGACGGTGTTCATGATGAGTAACCCGCTGCTCACCGCACCTGCCACATTACTTCACAGTGGTGTCGCCTGCATTACTGCGCCGGATAACCGCTGGCTGCGCTGCGACATCAAGGCCATCGCGCTGCTGCCCAATGTACTGCTGCGCCAGATGGCGGTGGATGCGGGCGCGGCGGAAACCATTCTGATTCGTGATAATGAATTTATGACCGAGGGCGCGGCCAGCAACATCTTTGTGGTCAAGGATGGCAAATTGCTCGCGCCGCCCAAAGACAACCTGATGCTGCCCGGCATCACTTACGATGTGATACTGGAAATCGCCGCCGCCAATGGCATCCCGTATGAAGTGCGCAAGATAGGCGTTGCCGAAGTATTTGCGGCAGATGAATTGCTGCTCACCTCATCCACCAAGGAAGTGCTGGCGATTACGCAACTCGACGGCAAGCCGGTCGGCACCGGCAAACCCGGCGCGATGTTCGCCCGGCTGCACACGCTCTACCAGGATTTCAAACGCGACGTGATGCGCCAAGCATCCCCTCTCCCTCGGTAGGGCTGGAGAGGAGAAAACGCCATGAGTGAATCACCACCAGATAAATTGTCAGAAAGCAAACTAGCTCACAGCTTGATCGAATACCCCTGCGACTTCCCGATCAAAATATTCGGGCAGCAACAAGCGGGTTTCGCGCAAGCCGTGCTGGAAGTGGTCACCAAGCATGATCCGGATTTTGCCGCCGCCAGCATGGAAATGCGCGCCAGCAAAAACGCGCGCTACATCAGCCTGACCTGCACTGTGCGCGCCACCTCGCGCGAACAACTCGATGCGCTGTATCAGGACCTGTGCGATCATCCCTTAATAGTAATGGTTCTTTAAATTCCACCTTCATTTTGAAGGCCAGACAAGGCGACGACGAGTGAACGATGCGGCCAGTGCATGCAGCACGACAAGGAGTGAGCGGGGAAGGCAACGCAGCATCGCCGATGAAATGGAGATGGAATGATTCCGCACGTCAAATCATTGGGCTTGGTCGAGTATCAACCTACCTGGGACGCGATGAAGCAATTCACCGCCGACCGCACCAGCGCAACACGCGACGAAATCTGGCTGGTGCAGCACCCGCCGGTTTACACGCAAGGCTTGGCGGGCAAGCCGGAGCACCTGTTGCATCACACCGATATCCCCGTCATCAAAATAGATCGTGGCGGGCAGATTACTTATCACGGCCCCGGCCAAATTGTTGCTTACTTGTTGCTGGATATGCGCCGCTGGAAGATCGGCGTGCGCGAGTTAGTGCGCTTGATGGAGCAAGCGGTGATTGATGTGTTGGCTGAGTTCGGTATTAATGCTCAGAGCCGTGAGGACGCGCCCGGCGTATATGTAGGCGAGGCGAAAATCGCCGCGCTGGGACTGAAAATAAAAAACGGCTATTGTTATCACGGCCTGGCATTCAATGTGGACATGGATATGTCTCCATTCGCCAACATCAATCCCTGCGGCTATGCGGGACTGCGTGTCACGCAAGCCTGCGAACTAGGCATCACCGTTTCGATCAACGAACTACAAGCGCAACTGGCGCAGAATTTGATCCATGGATTGCAGCAGCATCTGCACAAAAAAAATGAAGCTGTCATTTCCGCGAAAGAGGGAATCCAGTTGGCATGAATAATCTTTCTAACCCCGTTCGGGCTGAGGTATCGAAGCCCTTGTTTCGAGTCGTCCACCCTTCGATACCTCAGGGCAAACGTGCCACCTTGATTAGTGCCGGATCAATAATTGTCCTGGATTCCCGCTGTCGCGGGAATGACGAAATTTGAATTTAAGCATTTCCAAATTGTTGTAGCAGCCTCAAACACGGGAATAAGCCATGCCATTAAGCTGGAACGAAATCCGCAACCGCGCCCACGAATTTTCTAAACGCTGGGAAGGCGAAAGCTCGGAGCGTGCCGAGGCGCAGAGCTTCTGGAACGAGTTCTTCTCGGTATTCGGCATCGAGCGCAAGCGCGTCGCCATATTCGAAAAGCAAGTGCAAATCACCCGCGCCGGTGAAAAGCTTAAGCATGGCCGCATCGATGCGTTCTGGAAGGGCGTGCTGCTGATCGAGCACAAGAGCCTCGGTCAGGATTTGAGCCGTGCTTTCGCCCAAGGCGCTGACTACTTCGACGGGTTGGCCGAGCGCGACCTGCCGCGTTACATACTCGTCTCCGATTTCGCGCGCTTCCGTCTTTACGATCTCGAAGAAAATAGCGAGACCGAATTCAAACTCGCCGACCTGCACAAGCGCATCAAGCACTTCGCCTTCATCGCTGGCTACCGCACGCAAACCATCGCGCCGCAGAATCCGGTCAACATCAAGGCCGCCGAGCGCATGGGCAAGTTGCACGATGCGCTCAAGGCGGCAGGCTATGAAGGCCATCCGCTGGAAGTGCTGCTGGTGCGCCTGCTGTTTTGCCTGTTTGCCGAAGACACCGGCATCTTCCAGCCCGCCAGCGCGTTCCGCGCGTGGATAGAGGAGCGCACCGCATCGGACGGTTCAGACCTCGGCGCGCAACTGGCGCAATTATTTCAGGTGCTCAACACGCCGGAAGACAAGCGTTCGAAAAATCTCGACGAACAACTCGCGGCCTTTCCCTATGTCAACGGCAAACTGTTCGAGGAGATGCTGCCCATCGCAGATTTCGACCTCGCCATGCGCGAAGCGCTGCTCGACTGCTGCGCGCTCGACTGGAGCGCCATCTCGCCCGCCATCTTCGGCGCGCTGTTCCAGAGCATCATGGATGCCAAGGCGCGGCGCAATATTGGCGCGCACTACACCAGCGAAGAAAATATTCTCAAGCTCATTCAGCCGTTGTTCCTCGACGATCTGCATGCAGAATTCAAACGCGTGAAAGGCAACAAGAACAAGCTATTCGAGTTCCACAAAAAATTGCGTACCCTCACCTTCTTCGACCCCGCCTGCGGCTGCGGCAACTTTCTGGTGATCGCCTACCGCGAACTGCGCAAACTGGAGCTGGACGTGCTGCGCGCCGTGCACGAAGGCCCCGGTTCGCGCTTCCTCGACATCCACCAGGAAATCAGCGTGGATGTGGATCAGTTCTACGGCATCGAGATCGAAGAATTCCCGGCGCAGATCGCGCAGGTCGCGCTGTGGCTGATGGATCACCAGATGAACGTGCGCGTGTCGGAAGAATTCGGCATGTACTTCGCGCGCATCCCGCTCAAAACTTCTCCGCACATCGTCAACGGCAACGCGCTCACACTG
>JAYVKW010000005.1:0-12072 GCA_043768015.1 Gallionella sp. | reverse complement strand
TGTTTTTGCCTTTCGCTGCGCCATCGAACGCGCCGCCGAAGAAGCGCGCGGCGGCATGTTGCAGCACATCAGCGAGCACATTGAAAAATGGCATCATTCGAATCAGCAAAAAGCGGCGGAGATTTCCTGATGTACTCAAAAATCATCGGCACCGGAAGTTATCTGCCGGCGAAAGTATTGACCAATTTCGATCTGGGAAAAATCGTCGATACCTCGCACGACTGGATCGTTTCGCGCAGCGGCATCGTCGAGCGACATTTCGCGGCAGACAACGAGCTCACCAGCGACCTTGCCCTGCAAGCCAGCCTGCGAGCCATTGAATCAGCAGGCATCAACGCAGACGATATCGACTTGGTGATTGTCGCAACTACCTCACCGGATCAGATTTTCCCCAGCACTGCCTGCATCCTGCAAGACAAACTGGGTATCAAAAATCGGGGCGCGGCCTTTGACATGCAGGCGGTGTGCGGCGGATTTGTCTACGCCATGAACACCGCTGATTTGTACGTCCGTAGCGGGCAAGCCAGGACGGCGTTAGTGGTCGGTGCGGAAGTGCTGTCGCACATGCTGGATTGGAACGATCGCACTACTTGTGTATTGTTCGGTGACGGGGCAGGTGCGGTCGTGTTGCGGGCTTCTGAAACACCCGGCATCATCTCCAGCAAGCTGCACGCCGATGGCAGCCATCGCGGCATGTTGAAAGCCGAAGGCAACATTCGCGACGGAGAAGTGCACGGTGATCCATTCATCAAAATGGAAGGCCAGGCGGTTTTTAAATTTGCCGTCAAAGTGCTGAGTGAAGTAGTCGAGGAAGTGCTCGAAGAAAACCATCTGCAAGGTTCCGACATTGATTGGCTGGTACCGCATCAGGCCAATATCCGCATCATGGAAGCCACCGCCAAGAAGCTCGGTTTAAGCATGGATAAGGTGATTGTCACGGTCGCCACTCACGGCAACACCTCGGCGGCCTCGATTCCTTTGGCATTGGATACTGCGGTGCGCGATGGTCGCATCAAGGTGGGGCAGAATATTTTGCTGGAAGCGGTGGGTGGCGGGTTCACCTGGGGAGCCGTGCTGATTCGCTGGTAACAACGTAGGTTGGGTTAGCGGCTTTTTGCGTAACCCAACAGATCTTTAAATTATGTTGGGTTACGCGGTGAAACTGCTAACCCAACCTACCAACTGTTTTTATATGACAAAATTCGCTTTCGTATTTCCAGGCCAAGGTTCGCAATCTCGCGGCATGATGAACGGCTACGCCGATTTCCCCGCAGTGCGCAATACCTTTGCCGAAGCCTCAGATGTGTTGAGACAAGACCTATGGCAACTGGTCGCGGAAGGCAGCGATGTCGATCTGAATGCTACCGTGAACACCCAGCCCATCATGCTCACCGCGGGTGTGGCGGTATATCGCGCCTGGCAAGCGCAGTACGGCGCGGTTCCATCCATCATGGCGGGGCATAGTTTGGGTGAATATACCGCGCTGGTCGCTGCCGGTGCGTTGCGTTTTGCCGATGCGTTGCCGCTGGTGCGCTACCGTGCGCAATGTATGCGGCAGGCCGTGCCGGAAGGCGTGGGCGGCATCGCCGCGATACTCGGTCTGGATGATGATGCGGTGCGTGCCGTGTGTGTGGAAGGCGCGCAAGGCGAAGTGCTGGAAGCGGTGAATTACAACTCCCCCGGCCAAGTGGTGATCGCCGGGAATCGTGCGGCAGTCGAGCGCGGCATGGAGCTGGCCAAGGCCAAGGGGGCGAAGCGCGCGATCATGCTGGCTATGAGTGTGCCGTCGCATTGCAGTTTGTTGAAAGGTGCAGCGCAACAATTGCGCGATTATCTCGTTAATGTTGCAGTGCAGGCCCCGGCCATTCCGGTGCTGCACAATGCCGATGTAAAAAGTTATTCAGATGCTGCGGCGATCAAGGACGCACTGGTGCGCCAGTTGTATTCGCCGGTACGATGGGTGGAAACCATAGTGGAGTTTGGCAAGCAGGGTATCACCCACAATGTGGAATGCGCACCGGGCAAAGTGCTGGCGGGGCTGAACAAACGCATCGCTACCGGCCAACAAGCCTTGGCCATCAACGATGGCGCAGCACTGACGCTGGCTTTGACCATACTAGCGTAAGGAAACCCCCGACATGACACTACAAGGGCAAGTCGCATTAGTCACCGGAGCCAGTCGCGGCATTGGCCAGGCCATTGCGCTGGAACTGGGCAAGCAGGGCGCGACCGTGATCGGCACGGCCACCAGCGGCACCGGCGCGCAAGCGATCAGCGCGTACCTGGACGCGGCGGGCATTAAGGGTGCGGGCATGGCGTTGAACGTCAACGACGCGGCACAAACCGAACAAGTGCTGGCCGAACTGCGCAAGCAATTCGGCGAAATCTCGATACTGGTGAACAACGCCGGCATCACCCGCGACAATTTACTGGCACGCATGACCGACGAAGAATGGGACGACGTGTTGGCGACCAATCTCAAGTCGGTGTTCCGTCTCAGCCGTGCCGTGCTGCGCGCCATGATGAAAGCCAGAGGCGGGCGCATCATCAGCATCTCCTCGGTGGTGGGCAGTATGGGCAACGCCGGACAGTCCAATTACGCCGCTTCCAAGGCAGGTATGATAGGCTTCACCAAGTCCCTCGCGCAAGAAATCGGCAGCCGCAACATCACCGTGAACTGCGTCGCGCCCGGCTTCATCGACACCGACATGACTCAGGGCCTGGGCGAAGAGCAACGCGCCAAACTGGTCGAACACGTGCCGCTTAAACGACTCGGAGAGCCCGCCGACATCGCCGCCGCCGTGGCCTTTCTGGCAGGATCTGGAGCAGCTTACATCACGGGTATTACCTTGCATGTGAATGGCGGGATGTACATGGAGTAGGCTAGTCACCGTGATTTTGGATAGTGGCGAACCAAATGTATTGGTGTGATAATCCGTCGCATATACCTTGATGCTTGGCGTTTGATCCATTTACTCCAGGCAAGAGCACCGGGTTTGTATCGCCAAATTTTCCACGCGGCATTCTTTTGGGGAAGCTATATTGAAATTCGATTTTTCTGTGAAGACACGGGATGGGCAAAAAGTCGAGAGTGTTTTGATTCATGGCAAAGATTTGCCGGACGCAGAACGCAAACTCCGCCAGATGTATCGTCATTGCGAAGTAACACGCTGCGGGACGATCAACTCCGACAAAGTACTTTATCAATCGGCGGATATTGAAGAAGTGTTGTCGTTGATTAGCAAACATAGCTGAAAGTTTGGCGGCAGCCAAGTGCTCCCGCAACCTTCACTGAGATTGCAGGCCTCAACGCGCTATACGATAAAACCGTCGGCCAAAAGTTCATCCAAAAGAGCATCATAGTCCTGCGCGCCCCTGCTGCCGGGAGCATGCTCGAAGACCGTCTTGTTCAATGAAGGACTTTCCGCCAGGCTGACATTTTCCGAGATGATCGTCCGGCAAACATCTGAGCCGAATTCAGTTTGCGCCATGTCCAAAATGATTTTTGCCATACTCCGCCGCGAATCGAATCGGGTGATCAGAAAACGGCGATTAACTCGTCGTTTAAGCACTTGTTCGAGCGCCTTGAGAGTTTTTACAATCTGGAAAGCACCATTAATCGACAAGTAATCCGCCGAGATCGGAACGATGACGGCATCGCAAGCAAATATCGCATTCAGGGAAAGGACGCCAACCAGCGGGCTACAGTCGATTATCCAGGGTGTGTCTCCGAACCTCGCCATTTCCGCCTGCAAACTTGTGTTCAACTTGTTAATGGCGTTGTATCCCTTGCCGTGCAACGCGTCCACCTTGAATAATTCGATATGCGAAGGAATGACATTGATCCCGCTTGGCGACTCGCGTATCAGTTCGCGCAATGGGCGATTGCGCTGAAACAAGCTGTAAATGCTGTTATCGCTCGAATGTGCAGTGATACCGGTGATGGAGCTGAATTGCCCCTGAGGGTCAAGATCAATACCAACCGGCTGGCGCCCGCGACGTGCCAGAGCAGCGGCCAGATTAAGTACCGTGGTGGTTTTCCCAACCCCGCCTTTCTGGTTAAATACAGCGACTATAGTCATGGTTCAGTGAAAAATGGGATTGATTTTACAAGGCAATTCGTATCATTCTAGCAGACTGATCCGACTATCTCGCCTTACGGATTTAAAATCAAAGTTGAGCTACCTGTTATCATGGTTCGCCTCAACCCAAAATTACTTTGAAATAGGATCGCAAATGGCCAAAACAAATTACTCGTTCGAAAAGCGTCAGAAAGAAATCGCAAAGAAAAAGAAGCAGGAAGAAAAACGGCAGCGCAAAATCGCACCGCAGGGAGAACAACCGCAGAATGACCAACCTCCTGTGCCCGCTGAAGAGACAACAACGGTCTGATTCGCCAATTTGCCGATTTGCCAAGGTATCGCTGATCTGATCGGGAGAAGCCTGAAATACCCCAGCCGCATACGATACAAGTTGTTTGGAATTCTCGGCAAATTTGATACAATGCCGCTGCTTTTTTTTGAAATTCAATCAAGGTGGGAGAATAAAGATGTCTATTGAACAACGTGTAAAAAAGATCGTGGCCGAACAACTGGGCGTAAACGAATCTGAAGTCAAGAACGAATCTTCTTTTGTCAACGATTTGGGGGCGGACTCGCTGGACACCGTTGAACTGGTGATGGCCTTGGAAGAAGAGTTCGAATGTGACATCCCGGACGAAGATGCAGAAAAGATTACCAGCGTACAACAAGCCATCGACTACGTTCTGGCGCATCAAAAATAATCCACTTCTTTATTTCTTTGTTCCTCCTTTTCTGTTTGCCCATCATTGCTGTTTGGCGGAGTCAATTTGTCTAAACGTAGAGTTGTCATTACCGGACTAGGGATCATCTCCCCGGTCGGGATAGGGATTCCCACGGTCTGGCAGAATATCGTCGCGGGAAAATCCGGCATTACCAAAATCACCCGCTTTGATGCAAGCTCGATGGCCGCACAGATTGCCGGCGAAGTGAAAGATTTCGAGGTCACACAATTTCTGTCCGCCAAGGATGCTCGCCGTATGGACCGGTTTATCCACTTCGGTCTGGTGGCCGGCATGGAGGCATTCAAGGATTCCGGCTTGGAAGTGTCCGAGCAGAACGCCGAGCGCATCGGTGTGAATATCGGTTCCGGCATCGGCGGCCTGCCAATGATCGAGGACACACATAACGATTACCTCGCCGCAGGGCCGCGCAAAATATCGCCATTCTTCATTCCGGGCACGATCATCAACATGATTTCCGGCAACTTGTCCGTGATGTACGGGTTGAAAGGGCCGAATCTGGCGATGGTTTCTGCCTGCACTACTGGCACTCACTGTATCGGTGAATCTGCGCGCATCATAGAGTATGGCGATGCGGATGTGATGGTTGCGGGCGGTTCTGAAGCGACCGTGTGCGCATTAGCGGTGGGTGGTTTTTCTTCCGCACGCGCGCTCAGCACGCGCAACGATGATCCCGCCACAGCCAGCCGCCCTTGGGACAGGGATAGGGACGGCTTCGTGATCGGCGAAGGCGCGGGTGTGCTGGTGCTGGAAGAATACCAACACGCCAAGGCGCGCGGAGCCAGGATTTACGCGGAACTGGCCGGCTATGGCATGAGCGGCGACGCCTACCATATTACCGCTCCGAATACCGATGGTCCCAAGCGCAGCATGTTAAATGCGTTGCGCAACGCCGGGCTGAATCCGCAAGACGTGCAATACGTTAACGCGCACGGCACCTCGACTCCGCTGGGCGACAAGAACGAAACTGAAGCGATCAAGCTGGCGTTTGGTGACCATGCCAAGAGGCTGGTAGTGAATTCCACCAAGTCCATGACCGGACATCTGTTGGGCGGCGCGGGCGGAGTGGAGTCGGTGTTCTGCGCGTTGGCGGTGCACCATCAAATTTCGCCGCCGACCATCAATCTTTTCGAGCATGACCCGGAATGTGATTTGGACTACTGCGCGAATGTTGCACGTGACATGAAGATCAATGTCGCGATGAACAATAATTTCGGCTTCGGTGGAACCAACGGCACGCTGGTGTTCCGCAAGGTCTAGCTTTTCCGCTACGATGCTGGTCAATGGCAAGCTTGGCAATTTAATCAGCATACGTGATCGCGGCCTGCTCTACGGCGATGGGGTATTTCGTACCCTGCGCGCCACCCAAGGCAAAGCGCAACATTGGCTGCTGCACTATCAAAAACTTCAACACGACTGCATCGCGCTGGGCATTGCTTGCCCGGATGTTGGCTTGCTTTCCGCTGAATTAAACGGCTTGCTCGCGCTGCACCCCGACGGTGTGGTGAAGGTGATTGTCACGCGCGGGGAGGGAACGCGCGGCTATGCACCGTCAGGCTGCGCTGAAACCACGCATCTCTGGGATATTTCCCCCTTGCCTGACTATCCGTCCGATTGGGCAATACACGGAATCAAGGCGCAACTATGCCAACTGCGCTTAAGCCAGCAGCCGTGCTTGGCCGGGATCAAGCATCTCAACCGGCTGGAAAACGTGCTGGCGGCTGCCGAGTGGAGCGATGCCCGGTTGCCTGATTCAGGAATTGCCGAAGGCTTGCTGCTGGATGTGGATGGCAACGTCATTGAAGGCACACGCAGTAATTTATTTTTAGTGTCTCAGGGTAAATTGATTACGCCGGATTTGTCGCGTTGTGGCGTGGCGGGAGTGCAGCGCGATCGCGTGATTGCTTGGTCGATACAGCACAACATGCCACTGCAAATTAGCGATGTCGGACTGGATGAAGTATTGCATGCCGATGAATTATTTGTGGTGAACAGCATCATCGGCTTGTGGCCGGTACGCGAGCTGGAGCAACATCGCTGGGCTGGCTTTCCCGTTGCCATGCAGATCCGGCAAGCCTGGGCAGAGGAAGCAGCAAGCTGATGAAAAAAACTTTGGTTTTATTCCTGTTGATGTTGTTGCTGACCATAGCGAGTGTCGGCTATTACGCCTATAGCCCATTAACCCTACCTGCCAAGCCGTTTGCATTTGACTTGAAACAGGGCAGCAGCTTGAAGAGCACGGCGCGGGAATTGCAGCAGGCCGGACTGTTGGAACAAGACTGGCCGTTCGTCTTGATGGCGAGGCTGTTCGGTAAATCAACGCAACTCAAGGCGGGTAATTACGCGCTGGAGCGTCCGGTTTCGCCGCTGGAACTACTGAGAATCATCAGCAAAGGTGAAGTCAGTCAGAGCCAGATGAGTGTGATTGAAGGCTGGACATTTAAACAATTGCGCGAGGCGCTGAATGCCAACCCTGATATTGCCCACGACACGGCGAACTTAACTGACAGAGAAATTTTACAGCGTATCGGGGCGGCCGAAAATCATCCCGAAGGTTTGTTTTTCCCCGACACCTACTACTTCGCTGCGGGTAGCAGCGATCTGCAGATATTCAAGCGCGCCTATCAAACCATGCAAAAACATTTGCAGCAAGCGTGGTTAACGCGTGCGCCCGATTTACCCTTGCGGACCCCTTACCAGGCTTTGATCCTGGCTTCCATCATCGAGAAAGAAACCGGCGCACCGGTTGACCGGAGTATGATTGCCGGAGTGTTCGTGAACCGCTTGCGCAAGGGCATGTTGCTGCAGACCGATCCCACCGTGATTTATGGTATGGGCGATAAATATAATGGCAACATCCGCAAACGCGATTTGCGGACTGATACCGCTTACAATACCTATACGCGTCGCGGGCTGACACCCACGCCGATCGCTTTGCCGGGCGTGGCGGCTTTGCAGGCTGCTTTACATCCGGCACAGACCGATGCGTTCTATTTCGTGTCGCGCGGTGATGGCAGCTCGCAATTTTCCAGCACTTTGGCCAAGCATAACCATGCGGTAGAGCAATATCAAAAATGAGGGAGTGCAGTCGTCAGCTATTAGTCATTAGGCGTTAGTTCAAACAAAACCCGCGCATAACCGGCGACTTTGCGGGCGCTGTTTGACAGCTTAGTCGAATGGCTATAACCAATGGCTTACCCAGCGTATTTTGCTGGGTTATAACCAGCCACTTGGTTGCCGTCTTTTGGCAACCTAGTGGAATGGCTAGTAGTTTTATCAGTCAGATGGCTAGTAGTCTCATCAGTTGTTTCATCAGCGGACAACACGACTATCGATTAACAACTAATAAAAATGAGCAAGTTCATTACCTTTGAAGGCGTAGACGGTGCCGGTAAAAGCACCCATCTGGCGTGGTTTGCCGGTGCCTTGCGGCAACGCGGTTTCGATGTGGTGGTCACCCGTGAACCGGGCGGCACGCCGCTCGGCGAGCAATTGCGTGAAATATTATTGAACCAACCGATGGGTATCGGCACCGAGGCGCTGCTGATGTTTGCGGCACGCCTTGAGCACATCGAACAAGTCATCAAGCCGGCGTTGCGCGCGGGCAAGTGGGTGATTTCGGATCGTTTCAGCGATGCCAGCTTCGCCTATCAGGGCGGCGGTAGAGGGCTGGACTGGGACAAGCTAAGTCAGCTTGAACAATGGGTGCATCCCGATTTGCAACCTGACCTGACACTATTTTTCGACGTTCCGGTCGAAGTTGCGCGGCAACGCCTAAGGATTTCTGATAGAGCAGGGGCGAACAATGTTTCGCTGGATCGCTTCGAGCAGGAGCAGGCGGATTTCTTCGAGCGTGTGCGGGCCGGATACCACAAACGCGTTCAGCAAAATCCGCAGAGATATGTTGTGATCGATGCGGCGCAGACCCTGGAATCAGTTAAACATGAACTTGAAGTAATCATCTCAAATATTTGATATGAAAGATATTTATCCGTGGCAAAAAAATGACTGGGCGCGCTTGCAGGAGTTGCGCAAACGCCCGGCGCATGGTCTGTTATTCAAAGGAACCAAGGGCATCGGCAAGCTTAATCTGGCGATCAACTTTGCCCAAAGTCTGTTGTGCCAACATCCTGAAGGGTCTGATTTTGCCTGTGGGGAATGCCCCTCCTGTCACTGGTTCGAACAGGATTCGCACCCTGACTTTCGTTTATTGCAACCGGAAATGTTGAGTCTGGAAGGTGAAGAAAGCGAGGATGTTAAACCTGTATCCGGCAAGAAGCCTAGCAAGCAGATTTCCGTCGATCAGGTGCGCGGCCTGGTCGATTTTATTGGCCTGTCTGCGCACCAGGGCGGCAGGCGCGTGGTCGTCATTCATCCCGCCGAGGCGATGAATACCAATGCCGCGAATGCCTTGCTGAAAAATCTTGAGGAACCGCCGCAGGGGCTGCTATTCATCCTGGTGTCGCATAAACCGCAGCAATTGCTGCCGACCATACTGAGCCGTTGCTTGTCCTTCGCGCTGGCGGCGCCGGATGTAACTAGTGCCACGCGCTGGTTGACAGAGCAGGGCGTAAAAAATCCCGCCGAAGCCCTCGCAGTTTCCGGTTTTGCGCCATTGCAGGCCGTTCAACTGGATCAGCAACTAGGCAGCGAAGAACGCGACAAATTGCTGCGTGCGGTGCGTTTACCCGCCGCACTGGATGTATTCGCGCTGGCTGAAGCGTTGCAAAAAACCGAGCAGGTACTGGTCGTGCAGTGGCTACAACAATGGTGCTATGACCTGAGCTCAATGAAGCAGGCAGGCAAGCTGCGCTATCATCTGGGTGAGGAAGCGGCGATTAAAAAACTCGTTGAGCCGATTGCACCGCTTAATCTGGCACGTCTGCAAAAACTCCTAAAAACCGCGAGGCGCGAGGCACAGCACACGCTCAACGCTAAGTTATTTTTTGAATCGTTATTGCTGGCTTATCGTCAGCTCATGCTCGAATAGCCATGTCATTCATTGATTCTCACTGCCATATCAATTTCCCCGAGCTGGTCGCGAATATCGACGATGTGCTGGCGCAAATGCGCCAAAACGAAGTCGTCAGCGCACTGTGTGTTTCGGTCAACCTGGCGGATTTTCCACAGGTCTTGGCGCTCGCCGAGCAGTATCCGCACATCTTTGCCTCGGCAGGGGTGCATCCCGATTACGAAGACGTTGAAGAGCCTGATGTCGCCCGCCTGGTCACGTTGGCACAGCATCCCAAGGTCGTCGCCATCGGTGAAACTGGCCTGGACTACTTTCGTCTCAAGGGCGATCTGGAGTGGCAGCGCGCGCGCTTTCGCACCCACATCCGCGCAGCGCGCGCAAGCGGCAAGCCGCTCATCATCCATACCCGCGAAGCGGCGGCGGACACCTTGCGCATCATGGCGGAAGAAAACGCCGCCGAGGCGAGCGGGGTGATGCACTGCTTCACCGAAACATGGGAAGTGGCGCAAGCCGCGCTGGCAATGAATTTCTACATCTCCTTTTCCGGCATCGTCACTTTCAAGAACGCCAAGCAACTCAAAGAAGTGGCGCAGCGCGTACCACTGGAACGCATGTTGATCGAAACCGATGCGCCGTACCTCGCTCCTGTGCCGCATCGCGGCAAGCTCAACCAACCGGCTTATGTGAAACATGTCGCCGAAGAGATCGCGCTGCTGCGCGGCATCGGCGTAGACGAGGTAGGGCGGCGCACCACGGAGAATTTTGAGCGCCTATTCAAGCTGGAGAAAATTGTCCAGTAAATATTGCTGGCAAAATTATTGACAGGGATTTGAATATCCCTATAATGCGCAACTCGTTTTGCGGGAGTAGCTCAGTTGGTAGAGCGTAACCTTGCCAAGGTTAAGGTCGAGAGTTCGAGACTCTTCTCCCGCTCCAATTACAAGAACCGTGTGTTCCGGCACCGGTCTGAGGGAAAGCATTCTTGCTTTCCCTCAATCATTTCATGCTGATGAAATGCAATACGGCGAGATAGCAAAATGGTTATGCAGCGGATTGCAAATCCGCCCATCCCGGTTCGATTCCGGGTCTCGCCTCCAAATACCCGCCCGGGTGGTGAAATTGGTAGACACAACGGACTTAAAATCCGTCGCTAGGGTAAAACCAGCGTACCGGTTCGATTCCGGTCCCGGGCACCAGTCATACTGCTTTCGAGCCATTCAGGCTCATCTTTCTTACCGCCTGCATGATTGACCGTAGCTGAGTCGCAGCCAACTCCGACAGACTCCAATCTTGCAGCCGTTTGGGCTAAGTGGTCTGATGCTACGTGAGCATATCGGTCTCCTTAAGGTAGGAGGAAACGAATTCGCGGGTGAGTTTCGGTCGTTGCACGTGCAAACCTCAAGCTGATTTTACGGGGTGCGCCGCATCCTATACACTTGCGCCCAAACAAAAGAACAAAGGGGCGGAGCAGTGGCTGATAACGCGATATTCAAAGACTATCTGGCGAAAATAGAGCACGCCTACAAGGCGGGTAACGCCACCGAGCATACTCACCGCCCCGCGCTGAAAGACCTGCTCGAAGCTTTTCAATCTGGCGTCACGGCCACCAACGAACCAAAGCGCATCAAATGCGGCGCGCCGGATTACATCATCACCCGCAAAGATATTCCGTTGGGCTTCGTGGAAGCCAAGGACATCGGTGTTTCGCTCGATGACACCGAGAACAGCGAACAGCTCAAACGCTACCGCGACGGCCTCGCCAATCTCATCCTTACCGACTATCTGGAATTCCGCTGGTATGTCAGCGGTGAATTGCGCCTGACCGCGCGCCTTGCCAAGCCGCAGGCCAATGGCCGGTTGCGTGTGGAAGCGGAAGGAGCGCAGCAGCTCGCCGAACTGTTGCAGCACTTTTTCGCCGAAAACATCCCCGTTATTTCCAGCCCCAAGGAACTCGCAACGCGCATGGCGGCACTGGCGCGGCTGATCCGCTCCATCATCGGCAAGACCTTTGCCGAAGAAGGCGAACAGGGCGCGCTGCACGAGCAGATGGAAGGCTTCCGCAAAGTTTTGTTGCATGACCTTGATGCAGAACAATTCGGCGACATGTACGCACAGACTATTTGCTATGGCCTGTTTGCCGCACGTTGCAATCAACCCATCTCCCCTCGCCCGCTTGCGGGAGAGGGGCCGGGGGAGAGGGTACGCTTTACCCGCACCCATGCCGCCTACGACCTGCCCAAGACCAATCCGTTCCTGCGCAAACTCTTTACCCACATTG
>JAYVKW010000004.1:0-10947 GCA_043768015.1 Gallionella sp. | reverse complement strand
TGCCGGCATTGTTTCCGCAAGCCGACGCGCGTTCGTGGTTCGCCGGCAACCAGGCATTGATCGACACCACGGCGTTCCGCAACGGCACGCTGCAAGGCGCCTATCTGATCATGGCCGCGCGCGCGCTCGGGCTGGACGCCGGACCCATGTCCGGTTTCGACAACGCCAAAATGGATAGAGAGTTTTTCCCCGATGGTAAAGTCAAATCCAACTTCCTGATCAACCTGGGCTACGGCGACGGGACGAAATTATTCCCGCGCAATCCGCGCCTGCCGTTTGCGGAAGCAGCGCAGATTTTATAAGGGTATAGTGCAAGCGTGGTCAATTTTTACGAACTCTCAATTCTGGGGGAGACTGATGATGTCCAAACTGAAACTAAGACCAAAAAAATTCCTGCTTGCGTTATTCGCGATCACGCTGCTTAACATATCTATCCTGGGATGTGCACAAAATAATTTTGCACAAAAGGAAAATGCGCAAAATGACGATTGCCGTTCCTGTCACGCGCCCAACGGGACTGCGGGTGCCAAGGATTTCAGCTCGATTTATGCCAACCCCAAGTCCCATCACCCGGTTGGGGTCAGGTATCCACTTGGATCAAATGCCTATCCGAATTTCAATCTGCCGAATGGACAAAGCCCGGATGGACACAGCGGGGATATCGCGTTCTTCGACAGGAACGGTAATGGCCAGCCCGATAGCGATGAGATTCAGTTGTTCGGCACGAATGTCGCGGTTACTGTTGAGTGCGCTTCATGCCATAAAACGCATGGAAGTTCGCCGGTCTCCGGCAGTGCGTCTGCGGGACTTTACTTGCGCATCGACAACGCCGGCAGCGCATTGTGCATAACCTGTCATCGCCAATAATCCCCCCGGGTGGGCGTGCAGCTTAAGGGCGCCCCTCCAAATTCAGAGTTCGCTCAGTTTCCCCATGTCAGATTACCCTGGTTGTTTCGGTAACCTTTAACTTGAGGCAACGATCCCTCCTTGCGACAGCTCTCGGTAACTTTTATCTTGAGTCAATTCGCAATGATGCTCCGCATTGATACCCCTACTCTAATCCGCTATAATGCGCGACTATCCAAAGCGGGATGAACACACGGTTCGTCCCGCTTCTTTATGTCATCTGATCTATCAGTCTTTTCGTGGGGAGTCATCCGGTGTCGCAAACGAGTCCTGCCATTCTTGTCTTAGCCGATGGTACGGTATTTCGCGGCATTTCCATCGGGGCTTCCGGCAGCAGTGTCGGCGAGGTGGTGTTCAATACCGCGATGACCGGTTATCAGGAAATTCTCACTGACCCCTCTTATTGCAAGCAGATTGTCACGCTGACCTGTCCGCATATCGGCAACGTCGGCGTGAATACCGAGGACCCGGAATCGCGCCAGGTGTTTGCCAGCGGGTTGATCATCCGCGATCTATCGATGACGGTGAGTAACTTCCGCAGCACGCAGTCCCTGCCTGATTACCTGAAGGCCAACAAGGTGGTGGCAATCGCCGGGATCGATACGCGTAAGCTGACGCGCATCCTGCGCGAGAAGGGCGCGCAGGATGGCTGCATCGCCACCGGCACGGATGAGGCGGCGGCACTTAAAGCGGCGCGCGGTTTTGCCGGCCTGGTGGGCATGGATCTGGCCAGGGAAGTCAGTTGCACGCAATCCTACTCATGGACGCAGCGCGAGTGGGAACTGGGCGTGGGCTATCCGGAGGCGGAGCATACGAAATTCCATGTGGTAGCTTACGACTTCGGCATGAAGCGCAACATCCTGCGCATGCTGGCCGAGCGCGGCTGCCGCATCACCGTGGTGCCCGCGCAGACCACCGCGAAGGAAGTGCTGGCGCTGGAACCGGACGGCGTGTTTCTGTCTAACGGCCCCGGCGATCCGGAGCCGTGCGATTACGCGATCAGAGCCACGCAACAATTTTTAACGGTGGGTGTGCCGCTGTTCGGCATCTGTCTCGGGCAGCAGATCATGGCTCTGGCGGTGGGCGCGAAAACGATGAAGATGAAGTTCGGCCATCGCGGCGCGAACCATCCGGTGCAGGACATGCAGAGCAAGCGCGTGATGATCACCAGCCAGAACCACGGCTTTGCGGTGGATGCGGCGACGCTGCCGAAGAATGCGCGCGTCACCCATGTGTCGCTGTTCGATGGCACGCTGCAAGGTTTCGAGTTGACCGACAAACCCGCGTTCTGCTTTCAGGGACATCCCGAAGCGAGCCCGGGGCCGCATGATGTGGGTGGGTTGTTTGATCGCTTCGTGGCCATGATGGAGACAAATCGTGCCGCTTAAAAAACCCATGGTGTTACCCGGACAAATCATCGAAGCTATTGAAGGACAAATTTATTCTTTGCGCGGTCAGCGGGTGATGTTGTCGCACGATCTGGCCGTGCTCTATCAGGTGGAGACCAGAACGCTCATGCAGGCAGTGCAACGCAATGTTGAACGCTTCCCCGATGACTTTGCTTTTGAGCTTACCAATCAAGAGTTTGTATTCTTGAAGTCACAAACTGTGATTTCAAGTTGGGGCGGCTCCAGAAAGGCGCCGCATGCTTTTACCGAGCAAGGCGTCGCCATGCTTTCGAGCGTGCTGAAAAGCAAACGAGCGGTGGGGGTCAATATCGAAATCATGCGCTCCTTTGTCAAATTGCGCAGCCTGCTCGAAGGCAATAAAGAAATGGCGCGTAAGTTGGACGCATTGGAGAAAAAATACGACACGCAATTCCAGGTGGTGTTTGATGCAATCCGAGAATTGATGACCCCACCTCCGCAGCCCAAAAAAAAACGCATCGGTTTTATTCAAGATTAGCGATATGCCCAAACGCACAGACATAAAAAGCATCCTCATCATCGGCGCAGGCCCCATTGTCATCGGGCAGGCGTGCGAGTTCGATTATTCCGGCGCGCAGGCCTGCAAGGCGCTGCGCGAGGAAGGCTATCGCGTCGTTCTGGTGAACTCGAATCCGGCCACCATCATGACCGATCCGGACATGGCGGATGCGACTTACATCGAGCCGATCACCTGGCAGATGGTGGAGAAGATCATCGCCAGGGAAAAGCCCGATGCGATTCTGCCGACCATGGGTGGACAGACCGCGCTGAACTGCGCGCTGGATCTGGCCAAACACGGGGTGCTGGAGAAATATAACGTCGAGATGATAGGCGCCAGCAGAGAAGCCATAGACAAAGCCGAAGACCGCGAAAAATTCAAGCAGGCGATGACCCGGATCGGCCTGGCCTCTGCCCGCTCAGCTATTGCGCACAGCATGGAAGAAGCCTTGCAGGTGCAGCAGGTGATGGGCTTCCCCACCGTCATTCGCCCGTCTTTCACCATGGGCGGCAGCGGCGGCGGCATCGCCTACAACCGCGAAGAGTTTATGGAAATTTGCGAACGCGGGCTGGAAGCCTCGCCGACGCGCGAGCTGCTGATCGAGGAATCGTTGCTGGGCTGGAAAGAATTCGAGATGGAAGTGGTGCGCGACCGCAATGACAATTGCATCATCATCTGCTCGATTGAAAACGTGGATGCGATGGGCGTACATACCGGCGACTCGATTACGGTCGCACCGGCGCAGACGCTGACCGATAAGGAATACCAGATCATGCGCGATGCGTCCATCGCAGTGCTGCGTGAGATCGGCGTGGATACCGGCGGCTCCAACGTGCAGGTCGCCATCAACCCGGATGACGGGCGCATGGTGGTGATCGAGATGAACCCGCGCGTGTCGAGATCAAGCGCGCTGGCTTCCAAAGCGACCGGTTTTCCAATCGCCAAGGTGGCGGCCAAACTGGCGGTGGGCTACACGCTCGATGAACTGAAGAACGACATCACCGGCGGCGCGACCCCGGCCTCGTTTGAGCCGAGCATCGATTACGTGGTAACCAAGATTCCGCGCTTTGCTTTTGAAAAATTTCCGCAAGCCAATGACCGCCTGACTACACAGATGAAATCGGTGGGCGAGGTGATGGCGATAGGCCGCACTTTTCAGGAGTCGTTCCAGAAAGCCCTGCGCGGGCTGGAAGTGGGCGTGCACGGGCTGGATGAAAAATACGATAATATCGAAGCGATTGCTTCCGAATTGGGCAGCCCCGGGCCGGATCGAATCTGGGCGGTGGCGGATGCATTCCGTCTCGGCATGAGCGTGGAAGAGGTGTTCAACGTCAGCAAGATCGACCCGTGGTTCCTGGTGCAGATCGAAGACCTGATACGTCAGGAAAAATCCTTGGCGGGCCGCACTCTGGAAAGTCTGGGCGCGGATGAATTGCGCGCGTTGAAACGTAGCGGTTTTGCCGATGTGCGTCTGGCAAAGTTGCTGGGTACCGATGCCGGCGCAATGCGCGCTTATCGCCATGCCCTGGGGGTGCGTCCGGTGTTCAAGCGCGTCGATACCTGCGCTGCCGAGTTCGCCACCAATACCGCCTATATGTATTCCACCTATGAGGAAGAATGCGAAGCGCAGCCGACCAACAACAAAAAAATCATGGTGCTGGGCGGCGGACCTAACCGTATCGGACAGGGCATCGAATTCGATTATTGCTGCGTACATGCCGCGCTGGCGATGCGCGAGGACGGCTATGAGACCATCATGGTCAACTGTAATCCGGAAACCGTATCCACCGACTACGACACCTCGGATCGGCTGTATTTTGAGCCGCTGACGCTGGAAGACGTTCTGGAAGTGGTGGCAGTCGAAAAGCCCATCGGCGTGATCGTGCAATACGGCGGCCAGACCCCGCTCGGCTTGGCGCATGGACTGGAAAAGAACGGTGTGCCTATCATCGGTACCACACCGGACATGATCGATTGCGCGGAAGACCGCGCACGCTTCCAGCAAATGCTGCACCGGCTGAATTTGAAGCAGCCGCCCAACCGTACCGCATGCAGCGTCGAAGAAGGCATCGCGGGCGTTGCAGAAATCGGTTACCCGCTGGTGATGCGCCCTTCCAATGTGCTGGGCGGGCGGGCGATGGAAATCATCCATGCACAAGTCGATCTGGAACGCTACATGCGCGATGCGCAGGAAATGTCGAAAACTTACCCCGAGCGCATGCCGATTTTGCTGGATCGCTTTCTGGACGATGCGATCGAGGTGGACGTGGATGCGGTATCCGACGGCAAAGAGGTGATCATCGGCGGCATCATGGAACACGTCGAGCAGGCCGGCGTGCATTCCGGCGACTCGGCGTGTTCGCTGCCGCCGTTCAGCTTGTCGCAGGCATTGCAGGACGAACTGCGCCGCCAGACCGTGGCGATGGCCAAAGCGCTCAACGTAATTGGATTGATGAATGTGCAGTTCGCGATTCAGCGCGACACGGTGTATGTGCTGGAAGTGAATCCGCGCGCGTCGCGCACCGTGCCATTCGTGTCCAAGGCTACCGGCGTGCCGCTGGCCAAGATAGCGGCGCGTTGCATGGCTGGGCAAACCCTGACGCAACAGGGCATCACCAGCGAAGTGATCCCGCCGTATTACTCGGTGAAAGAAGCGGTGTTCCCGTTCATCAAATTTCCCGGCGTGGATACCATCCTTGGGCCGGAAATGAAATCCACCGGCGAAGTGATGGGTATGGGGGATACTTTCGCCGAAGCTTTCGTCAAGTCCCAGTTGGCTGCCAGCGTGAGGCTGCCGAAAGATGGTAAAGTGTTCATCAGTGTGCGCGAAGCGGACAAATCGGGGGTGGTGGAAATCGCCCGCTCGCTGGTGCAGCTGGGGTTTACCTTGCTGGCAACGCGCGGCACGGCGGCGGTGATTAGCGCGGCGGGCGTTGCGGTGGAAGTGGTGAACAAAGTCGCTGAGGGTCGCCCGCATATCGTGGATATGATTAAAAACGGCGAAGTCAGCCTGATCATCAACACGGTGGACAGCAAGCCATCGGTGATGCGCGATTCTTATTCCATCCGGCATGCCGCGTTGCAAGGGCGAGTCACGTATTACACGACACTGGCCGGGGCTCGCGCCGCCTGTGTCGGGATGCGGCATTTAACCGCGCTGCGCGTTTATGATTTGCAGAGTCAACACCAGCGTTTGATTAAATAATATTTTTGAAAGAAGTGTTCATATGAGCAAAGTTCCATTAACCGTAGTGGGCGCGGAAAAATTGCGCCAGGAACTGCATGTCCTCAAGACGGTAGAGCGTCCGAAGGTGATCAACGCCATCTCTGAAGCGCGCGCACAGGGCGATTTGTCCGAAAACGCCGAATACGATGCCGCCAAGGAGCGGCAGTCGTTTGTCGAAGGGCGTATCGTCGATCTGGAAGGCAAGCTGGGCAGCGCGCAGATCATCAATCCCAAGACCCTCAATGCCGATGGTCGTTGCGTGTTTGGTTCGACCGTGGTGCTGGAAGATGTGAACAACGGCGATGTCGTCACCTATCAGATCGTCGGCGATGACGAGGCGGACATCCGGCACCGCAAAATTTCCATCAGTTCACCGATTGCGCGCGCGCTGATCGGCAAATACAGCGGCGATGTCGCCGAGGTGCAGGCGCCGGGCGGGATACGGGAGTACGAAGTAGTGGAGGTGCAGTATATTTAGAGTGGGTAGTCGTAAGACGTAAGTTGTTAGTTTCTACCCACTACCCACTTACGTCTAACGACTGCTGTTATCGATTCCCCAACTGCTTTTTGGTCAGCGGTTTCTTGCCTTTATGACGCGGCATTTTTTTAAATTCGATTAAGTGCGCTTCCGGGTTGGGTCGATAGACCACCAGAATTTTCCCGATGTGTTGTACCGGCGCGGCGTTGAGTTGTGCACAGATAGTGTCCAGCATGGTTTCGCGTAGCGCGCGGTCGTCACTCATGACACGAATCTTGATGAGTTCATGAGTTTTCAAAGTCAGCGCGATTTCTTGCAGCACGGATTCGGTCAAACCCGCATTGCCTATCATCACCGTCGGGCTTAAAGCGTGGGCGCGGCCTTTCAGGGCGAGGCGTTCGGATACGGTAAGAGATAACATAATAGCCTTTCAAATGAGGCGTGAATTCTATCAGGTTGTTGCTAAAATCGCAGAAACTGTAACCCATATAAACTGAACAAGGCCTCTGCACGACGTGGCGAGCGAAGCTGAGGCAAGGCGAAAATTGGCGAATCGGGTTTGGCAGGGATGTGCGGCTTGCCGCACAACTCGCAAAAACCGGAATGTACTTTTTCGTACATGAGGATTTTGAGCCGATTTTTAACGCAGTATCGGCGAGCGCAGTAGTTGTGCAGAGGCCTTTAAAACGATGAAGCCTTCAAAGACCAGCAAACAATGGATGCGTGAGCATGTTAACGACCCTTTTGTGCAGCTTGCGCAGAAGCAGGGCTACCGCTCCCGCGCCGCTTATAAGCTGCTGGAGATTGATGCCAAAGACCGTTTGCTCAAGCCCGGTACAGTGGTGGTGGACTTGGGCGCGACGCCGGGCGGTTGGTCACAGGTGGCGGCAGCCAAGGTGGGGCGCAGCGGAAAAGTGATCGCGCTGGATTTATTGCCGCTGGATCCGTTGGCCGGGGTGGATTTCATTCAAGGTGATTTTCGCGAAGATGCCGTGCTCAAGCAGTTGGAGAATTTGTTGCACGGTAAGCCGGTAGGGCTTGTAATTTCCGATATGGCCCCCAATATCTGCGGCGTAGCGTCAGCTGATCAAGCGCGTGCCTTGCATCTTGCGGAACTGGCGATGGAATTCGCACTCGAACACCTGGAGCGGGACGGCAGCTTCCTCGTCAAGGTTTTTCAGGGCGCGGGGTTCGAGGATTTTCTCAAGCTGATGCGCAGTCGTTTCGCCAGTGTAGTAACGCGCAAACCCAAGGCATCGCGTGACCGCAGCAGCGAGTTGTATTTGTTGGGTAGCGGAAAGCTTGAGTAATAGGGCAATACATAGTCTAATGGGCGACCCCGCCAGCAGTCGCCTGCGCTAGCCGCTAGTGCATCAATTATGGGGCACGTCGTTTTTAAGGAGTGATTTTGAACAACTTTAAGAGCATTGCAATTTGGATGGTTGTCGCCTTGGTGCTGATGACCGTGTTCAATCAATTCAACACGCGCCAGCAGCAGACTGCCCAGGTGCAGCTCGACTATTCGCAGTTCCTCGATGAGGTGAAGCAGGGACATATCACCAAGGTGGTCATCGAAGGCCGCACCTTGAAGGCGACGACTGCCGAAGGCAAGCGTATCACCAGCTATGCGCCTAGCGATTTGTGGATGGTTTCCGACCTGTTGAAAAACGGCGTGAAGATCGAGGCCAAGCCGGAAGAGGAGCCGTCCTTCCTGATGAATATCTTCGTGTCGTGGTTCCCGATGATCTTGCTGATCGGTGTGTGGGTATTTTTCATGCGCCAGATGCAGGGCGGCGGAAAAGGCGGCGCGTTCTCGTTCGGCAAATCGCGCGCGCGCCAGCTGGATGAGAGCAAGGAGCGCTTCACGTTTGCCGATGTGGCGGGCTGTGATGAAGCCAAGGAAGAAGTGTCCGAGCTGGTGGATTTCCTGCGCGACCCGTCCAAATTTCAGAATCTCGGCGGGCGTATTCCGCGCGGCGTGTTGTTGGTCGGCAATCCCGGAACCGGTAAAACGCTGCTGGCGAAAGCGATTGCCGGTGAAGCCAAGGTGCCGTTCTTTTCGATCTCCGGTTCAGACTTTGTGGAAATGTTTGTCGGCGTGGGCGCCGCGCGTGTGCGCGATATGTTCGAGCAGGCCAAGAAGCAGGCCCCGTGCATCGTGTTCATCGATGAAATCGATGCGGTCGGGCGGCAACGCGGCGCGGGACTTGGCGGCGGCAATGACGAGCGCGAGCAGACGCTGAATGCGTTGCTGGTGGAAATGGATGGCTTCGAGGGTGCCAGCGGGGTGATCGTGATCGCCGCGACCAACCGTCCCGATGTGCTGGACCCCGCGCTGTTGCGTCCGGGCCGCTTCGACCGTCAAGTGGTCGTGCCGTTGCCGGACATTCGCGGCCGCGAACAGATTTTGATGGTGCACATGCGCAAGGTGCCGGTTGCCCCGGACGTAAAGGCCGATATTCTGGCGCGCGGCACGCCGGGCATGTCCGGCGCCGATTTGGCGAATTTGGTCAACGAAGCCGCCTTGTTCGCGGCGCGTCGCGCCAAGCGTTTCGTCGAGATGAATGATTTCGAGTCGGCCAGGGACAAGATCATGATGGGCGCGGAACGCCGCTCCATGGTGATGCCGGAAGAAGAGCGCCGCAACACCGCCTACCACGAGTCCGGTCATACGGTGGTCGCCAAGCTGTTGCCGAAGACTGATCCGGTGCACAAAGTGACCATCATCCCGCGCGGTCGTGCGCTGGGCCTGACCATGCAGTTGCCTGCGGAAGACCGCTACAGTTTGGACAAGAATCGCATCCTGGATACGATCGCCGTGCTGTTCGGCGGACGGATCGCCGAAGAGATATTCATGCACCAGATGACCACCGGCGCTTCCAACGATTTCGAACGCGCCACCGAGATGGCGCGGCGCATGGTGACCCAATGGGGTATGTCGGACGCGCTCGGAACCATGGTATATGGCGAAAACGAGGGCGAGGTATTTCTGGGGCGTTCGATCACCACGCACAAGAATATTTCCGAAGCGACTATGCAGCAGGTGGATGCCGAGATTCGCCGCATCATCGATCAGCAGTACGCGCTGGCGCGTGGTTTGATCGAGGCCAACCGCGACAAGGTCGAGGCAATGGCCAAAGCCTTGCTGGAACTGGAAACCCTGGATACCGAGCAGATCGACGACATCATGGCGGGTAATCCGCCGCGTCCGCCCAAGCCAACCCCAAGCAGCCAGGCTCCGCAGCCGCCCCAGGATCAGGCACCGACTGCTTCGGCCACTCCGGCAGCTACGCCTACGCAACCTGCGCAGGGAACCTGAAACAGATGCAAGGTACAAGGTGCAAAAGCACCTTGGTTTCCCTTGCATCTTGCGTCTTGTGCCTTGTACCTGCTTTGAATGCTTTTCCACTGCGGCAATTTCCAATTCGATTTGTCCCGTCCACTGGTCATGGGCATCGTCAACGTCACACCCGATTCGTTCTCCGATGGTGGGCTGCATCTGCAGCGTGATGCAGCACTGGCACATGCGCAGCAACTGATCGCCGAGGGCGCGGATATACTCGACATCGGCGGCGAGTCCACCCGTCCCGGGGCGCAATCAGTCGGTGTTCAAGAGGAACTGGATCGGGTATTGCCGATCATCGAAGGATTGCGCGGCGCACCCGTGCCGATCTCGATAGACACTTGCAAGCCGGAGGTGATGCGGGCGGCGATCGCCGCCGGTGCGCAGATGGTCAACGACATTAACGCGCTGCAAGATACCGCTGCGATGAATACGGTTGCCGCCAGCAATGTCGCCGTGTGCCTGATGCACAAACAAGGCAACCCGCAAACCATGCAGGAACAGCCCCATTATCAAAACGTAGTAACCGAAGTCAGCGCGTTTTTGCGTGAGCGCATCGCGGCTGCCGAAGCCGCCGACATTCAACGTCAGCGCATCGTGATCGATCCCGGCTTTGGCTTTGGCAAGACCTTGGTGCATAATCTTGCTATGTTGCGCGAATTGAACAAGCTGACTGAACTGGGCGTGCCGGTATTGGCGGGCCTTTCGCGCAAGTCCATGCTGGGCGCGCTGACCGGACAAGATGTAGCGCAGCGCTTGCCAGCCAGCGTGGCCGCTGCGCTGGTCGCGGTGCAACATGGGGCAAGCATCGTGCGCGTGCATGAGGTGCGTGCGACGGTGGATGCGTTAAAAGTTTGGAATGCGGTGAATGGAGTAGGCCTATGAATGGAGTAATGGGGTGAGCAGAAAATATTTCGGTACCGACGGGATACGCGGGCGGGTCGGTGAACATCCGATCACGCCGCAATTCGTCATGCATCTGGGCTATGCGGCGGGCAAGGTGTTGGCGAGTATGGCTGGCATGCGCGGCGAACGCACCGGTGTGCTGATCGGCAAGGACACCCGTAT
>JAYVKW010000003.1:0-25757 GCA_043768015.1 Gallionella sp. | reverse complement strand
AACAGACGTGCAACTTTGTATTGGCGGTGAACATCAGTGCCCGGCAGTTTCATCAGGCTGGCTTTGTGCCCCAGTTACGAGCCGCCGTCGCGCGTCATGCGATCAACCCATCCTTACTCAAGCTGGAGCTGACCGAGAGCATGCTGCTGGAAAATACTGAGGATACCGTTGCCACGATGAATGCGCTTAAAGCCATCGGCGTCCAGTTGTCACTGGATGATTTTGGCACCGGCTATTCATCTTTGCAATACCTGAAGCTGCTGCCGCTCAACCAGATCAAGATCGACCAGTCTTTTGTGCGCGACATCGCCACCGACCCCAACGATGCCGCGATTGTGCAGACCATCATCGCGATGACCGAAGCGCTGGGTCTGGAGGTGATCGCGGAAGGGGTTGAGACCGAGGCGCAACGCGAGTTTCTCGACTTGCGCGGATGCCAGGTCTACCAGGGGTATTTGTTCGGCGAGCCTGTGCCGATCGAACAGTTCGAGGCGCAGCTCAGGCAAAAGTAATTGCTTGTTTGCGGTAATGATTTGAGAGCAGGCCATCGTTCGGTGTTAAACTCTTTATTGAAGCTGGCTAGACAGTCGCCGCGCATTTTAAATGCGGGGAGGAAAGTCCGGGCTCCACAGAGCAGAATGCCGGTTAATGGCCGGACACCGTGAGGTGATGAACAGTGCCACAGAAAACATACCGCCGATGGCTCGATTTTTCAGTCCGCAAGGAGTGTCAAGTTGCGTACAGGTAAGGGCGAACCGGTGCGGTAAGAGCGCACCGCACTCCCGGTAACGGGAGTGGCACGGTAAACTCCATTCGGAGCAAGATCAAATAGGCTGACTATGGCGTTGCTCGCGTCGTCAGCGGGTAGATTGCTTGAGCGTAAGGTAACGAAACGCCTAGAGGAATGACTGTCCACGACAGAACCCGGCTTATCGGCCAGCTTCACCTTAATTTGGCTTCTTGATCCGCAGTACCCGCGTCAGGGATATTGATGATGGAGTGCGGGTATGCAGATTGGTTGCCCTGTATTACAATCCGCACCCCTTATGCATTTGACTGAACCGGGCAGCTAGAAACATTATTGAACAGCGCCATTGATTGCATTCTCCCCTTGTTCCCGGATAAGCCTGCGCGATGATCCTTAAAACACACATTCAGCTTTCCTTTCTGGCCATCCTGGCTTTATTTGCGCTGAATTTTTCAATCAATTTCTGGAGCACCCAGAAAAATGGTGCTGCCATTGAGTTGCTGCAGCAGGCGACTTCCCGCCAGGCAATAACGACGACCATTAAGCAAGCCACAGGCGACATGCAGAATCAGGTCGTCCGACTGGGGCAGATCCACATCGACGCTGCGGCGGCACCCCTGGCAGCCAGCGAGATCGAACAGATGAATCTCCGAACTGCCGCGATTGCCGAACAGATTGCGATGCTGAACAGACACTCCGATGACGAAACGCGCCACGAGGTGGAAGCCTTGCAAAAGAGCTACGCGGACCTGGTCGCATCCTGGCGTGTTTTTTACGAGAATTTTGGCGTCAACCAAGTCAAGGCCATCACCGAGCTGGCGTTACACGCTGAGCCCTTGAGCCATCACCTGCTGTACGAAGCGGTACCGCTGCTTGAAGAGCGTGGAAAGCGGGACATAGAAATCGCGCGGCAAGAACTGAAGGCTGCGCAATGGTGGACCGATAGCACAGCGGCCGTGATTTTTGCTTTTTCCCTGCTTGCGGCTGCTGCCATTGCTTTGCAGGCATATCGCCGCCTTGCCCGTGGGTTAAATACCCTGAAACAGGGCGTGGAATCAATCGGCAAGGGCGATGCCGAACATAGGATCATATTGCAACCCGATGATGAACTGGGAGAGATCGCCAGCTCCTTCAACAGCCTTTCTGACGCGCTGCAAACCACCCAAAACCGGCTGGCTCACCTTGACCTGGAGCTGGCACAGAATCAAGTAGAAATCGAACATCAACGCCAGGTTTCAGAATCCCTGTTGCTTAACATTTTGCCTGCTGCGGTAGCCGAAGAATTTCGGACGAAGGGGTCGGTTGAGCCGAAATATCTTGAGGATGTCACAATCATTTTCACCGACTTTGTGGGTTTCTCCTCCTTTACCGAAAAGCTGGCAGCAGATGAACTCGTTCAGATGTTGCACGAGTACTTCAGCGCCTTCGACGAAATCACGGCTCGTTACGGCTTGGAAAAATTGAAAACCATCGGCGACAGCTATATGTGCGCCGGAGGATTACCGGAACGCAATCCCTCCCATCCGGTAGATGCAGTCATGGCGGCAATGGAAATCGTCCGTATGGTGACTGAGCGCAGTGCCAAGGACAGTCAGCATAGCTGGGCTATTCGCGTTGGGATACACACAGGGCATCTGATCGCCGGAATAGTCGGAAAACAGAAGTTTGCATACGATATCTGGGGGGAGTCCGTCAATTACGCTTCAAGCCTGGAATCGAGCAGCGAACCCAACCGCATCGCCTTGTCCGGGCAAACCTATTCACGCATCAAAGATTTCTTCGAATGCGAAAAACACAGCAAAATATCCGCGAAAGGCTCGCAAAAATTGGACATGTATTTGTTGAAAGGATTCTTGCCAAATCTGACCGACGATTTCAAGCAAATTCCACCGCCGGATTTTCTGCGCCGGTATCGCAGCTACTTTCAAAAAGACCCTCCCTCCTTTCCGGAATTCCTCGCGCGTTCGCCACCATAATTGCGCAGCTCTGTTTCGCCATTGGTGCGCAATGTTGAACAAGGGGAATCAAATGAACCAAGCTCGATTTATAGTTTGAAGCTATACGCACGACTTGTTCCAGCCACTATTCTGAATAAATGACCGACACCTACGCCCAATGCCCGAAGTGCGGGCATAAGCCTCCGCAACCCTTACCTTCCAGCGCAGCCTGCCCGGCCTGCGGGGTTTATTTATTCAAGTGGGCGCAACCTCCACGCACTCCTGTCTTGCCCGAAGACGGCGATGAATCATCTTCCAGTACCGAACATAGTTACCTCGCAACATTGTTCCAGCCGTTGGAGAAGATGGATGCAATGACATTCTATGGGCGGTGCATCGTGCTGGCATTGCTGGTGATCTGGAGCTGGTTCCTTTTCGGATACGACTATCGTACTGGCGAGATAAGCTCATCCTTCATGCACAATATCCTGTTGCCGATACATGAAGCAGGGCACGTGCTGTTCAGGCCGCTTGGCGAATTCATGATGATCCTTGGAGGCAGTTTGTTCCAGCTTTTATTTCCATTCGCGATCGGCGTCGCCTTCATCGTGAAGTACCGCGACAATTTCGGCGCAGCTATCGGGTTGTGGTGGGCGAGCGTCAGCCTGGTCGATCTGTCGCCCTACATTTACGATGCGCTGCATCCGCAACTGACTTTGCTCGGCGGGGGCACAGGTGCGGAGGATGGCCCGCATGACTGGATGTACCTGTTGGTCGCGCTGCGCCAGATAGACAATGCGCAACGCTGGGGTGCGGCTGCCCATGTGTGCGGCGGGCTGGTCATGCTGCTTGCTTTGATTTGGGCCGCGTCACTGCTTTGGCGGCAGCGCAAGCAGCTCAATGATCAAGTTGCGGATGTGTGATTGATTTTGTTTAACTCAAATAATCCATTAACACAAACCTGCGTCATTCCCGCGCAGGCAGGAATGACAGGGTGATGGATTATTTGAGTTTGATCTATCTTTCTAACCCCTGCCTCCCTCCCGCCGCAACACCCAAAATACTTGGCCTCCCATAACAAACGACTTTAGCTTGTCTTTGTAATGCGTTATTTTATAAGCGTATTTGTTTTCCATTAAGTTCCTGCGCTAACTCCTTGTCCTGTAAAGATAAATCCTATTTATTCGCTTGACCATTGGGTTTTTTTTCAATATAGTGGTTTCAGGTGGTAAAAAGTGGGTAAAAGTGGGAGCTAAAGGGATGTTTCAGGGAGCAACACAACTCAATCTGGATAGCAAGGGCAGGCTCGCAATACCGGCGCGGTATCGCGACATGCTGCTTGCGCATTGCGCGGGCAGTTTGGTGCTGACCGCCGATGCTGATGGTTGTCTGCTGATGTATCCGCAACCCGAGTGGCAGCCGATACGCGAGAAGCTGCTCAAGCTTTCGGCGCTCAATCCAAAAATTCGTGCCTTGCAACGCCGCCTGATCGGCTATGCCGAAGATGTGGTGATGGATGGCGCTGGGCGAGTGCTGATCTCTCCGACCTTGCGTAACTACGCCGTGCTGGACAAGCGCGTGATGCTGGTTGGTCAAGGCAACAAATTCGAATTGTGGGACGAGGCGAAATGGCAGATGCAGCGAGAAACCAGCTTGTCGTTCATGGATGGCGACTTGCCTCCTGAGCTGGAAGGATTTTCTTTGTGAGTGAGGGCCTATTCAAACGCCATTTCGAAACGACAATAATTATGTAGGGTGCGTTCCACGCACCATCATCGTTGGTGCGTGGAACGCACCCTACAATATTTTACTTTTGATTTAGAAATGGAATTAGTTCACACCACCGTCCTGTTGAATGAAGCCGTCGAAGCGCTTGCGATCAAGCCGGATGGCATTTACGTAGATGGCACGTTCGGGCGCGGCGGACATAGTGCGCTGATCCTGGAGCGCTTGGGCAGCAACGGCAGGTTGATCGCGCTGGATAAAGATCCGGCGGCAGTCGCAGTCGGCAAGACGTGGCGCGATGCGCGATTTCATATGGAGCATCGCAGTTTCGCGCAAATGGCGGAGGTGTTGCGCGAGCAGGGCGTGGAGCGGGTGGACGGTATTCTGCTTGACTTGGGCGTGTCGTCGCCGCAACTGGATGAGGCGGCGCGCGGTTTCAGTTTTCGTTTTGACGCGCCGCTGGATATGCGCATGGATGTCAGCGGCGGGATGACCGCAGCGCAGTGGCTGGCGACGGTGGATGAAAGTTTGTTGACGGAGGTGATACGTGATTACGGCGAAGAACGGTTTGCTAAGCAGATTGCAAGGGCGGTTGTTGCGGCACGCGCAATCGAACCCATCCACACCACGCGGCAACTCGTCGAGCTGGTTAGTAAAGCGGTGCGTACCCGCGAGGCAGGGCAGAACCCGGCGACACGCACCTTTCAGGCTATACGGATTTATCTCAACCGGGAGCTCGAAGAGCTTGCGCGGGTCTTGCCAGAGTGCGTGACGCATCTCAAGACCGGCGGCCGCCTGGTGGTGATCAGCTTTCATTCGTTGGAGGACCGCATCGTGAAGCACTACCTGCGTGACATGGCGGAAGGCGATAAATTGCCGCGCAATGTGCCGATACGCGCCAGCGAAGTGCCGCAGGGAAAATTGAATTTGATCGGCAGGGCAGTGCGTGTCGGCGCGGCAGAGTTGCAAGCCAATCCGCGCGCACGCAGCGCGGTGATGCGTGTTGCGGAGCGCAGCGATGTTGTATAGCCGCACGGCTTGGGTCGGACACGCATGAAAACCAAAATTGTTGGCATGCAGAAACAAGTTATGGACAAAGCCGAACTCCGCCCGGCTTATCAGGGCTTGCTGCTTGTGGCGGTGGTGTTGAGCGCGCTGAGTGTGGTCACCTCGCAGCACAAGGCGCGCAAGCTGTTCATCGAGTTGCAGACAGAAAAAGAGCAAGCGCAACGGATGGAGGTGGAGTGGGGGCAGTTGCAACTGGAGCAAAGCACTTGGGCTGCGCTGGCGCGGGTGGAACAAGTTGCGGTGAAAAAGTTGCAAATGCAATTGCCCAAAAATGGGCAAGTTCAATTTATACGGATAAAGCCTAACGGCGGAACAAAGCCACAACAATGAATTACGCGACCAGCGCACATCCGGACATCACGGCGAAATTGCCGGGATGGCGCGCCACCGCGCTATTTATAATATTGCTGGCCGGACTGGCCGGATTGCTTGGGCGTGGCGTGTATTTGCAAGGAATACACAATGACTTTTTGCAGAAAAAAGGCAACGCGCGCTACAGCCGTGTGATCGAAGTCAGCGCGCACCGCGGCATGCTCTCCGACCGCAACGGCGAACCGCTCGCCGTCAGCACCCCGGTTGAATCGGTGTGGGCGAGTCCGCCGGAGGTGGAAGCCGATAGGCGACAAATAAAAAAACTGGCGCAAATACTCGGCATGGACATAGAGGAAGTGAGGAACCGCCTGTTCGATACTTCGCGTGACTTTGTGTATCTCAAACGACTGCTGCCCCCCGATCAGGTCGAAAAAGTGGTGAGCCTGAATCTTCCCGGGGTGTCGTTGCAGCGCGAATATCGCCGCTATTATCCGACGGGTGATGAGGCTGCGCAGACGCTGGGCTTTACCGGACAGGACGACATCGGGCAAGAAGGGATGGAGCTGGCTTTGCAGGAACAGCTTGCCGGCAAACCCGGCAGCCAGCGCGTCATCAAGGATAACCACGGCTACATAGTTGAAGATGCCGGTAGTCTCAACGCGCCCAAGCCGGGCAGCGATATCGCGCTCAGTCTGGATAGCAATTTGCAACACATCGCCTATCGCGAACTGGAGAGTGCGGTCAAGCAACATCGGGCCAAGGCCGGCGCGGTGGTGGTTCTCGATGCGCGCAGCGGCGAGGTGCTGGCTCTCGCCAACTATCCCGGCTATAACCCGAACAACCGCAGCAACACCGGCAGCAAAGCGATGCGCAACCGCGCCATTGCCGATTTGTTCGAACCCGGCTCGACCTTGAAACCGTTTACGGTGGCGACGGCGATCGAGACGGGCAAAGTGAGTCCCAACACCCTCATCAATACCGAGCATGGTGTGTTCATGCTGGGCAACAGAAAGATTCACGATTCCCACCCGGAGCCGATGCTGACTGTTGCACAGGTCATCCAAAAATCCAGCAATGTAGGTGCGGCCAAGATAGCGCTGAAGCTGAAATCCGAAACGATGTGGCAAGGCTTGGCGGATAGCGGATTCGGCGCGCAGACCGGCAGCAATTTTCCGGGAGAAGCATCAGGAAAGTTGCGCGACCCGAAAACCTGGCGCCCCATCGAGCAGGCTACCATGGCTTATGGACATGGCATCTCGGTGAATCTGCTGCAACTGGCGCGGGCTTACACCATTTTCGCCAACGACGGCGAATTGAAACCGATTTCGCTGCTCAAGCTGGATGCTCCGGCGGCAGGAACGAAAGTATTTTCCGAGCGCACCGCGCACCAGTTGCGCGGCATGCTGGAAATGGTGGTGCTGCCCGGCGGCACCGCTCCGCTGGCGCAAGTGGCCGGTTATCGCGTGGCGGGCAAGACCGGCACTGCGCATAAGCTGGAGGACGGCCGCTACGTCAATCGTTATGTTGCTTCTTTCGTCGGATTCGCGCCGGCCTCGAATCCGCGTCTGGTGGTGGCGGTGATGATAGATGAGCCGGGCGGCACCGAGTATTACGGGGGGGAAGTTGCGGCGCCGGTGTTCAGCAAAGTAACGGGTGCGGCGTTGCATGCGCTCGGTGTGCCGAACGATGCGCCGTTGGATAACGTGATCGCGCCGCCTGCGGATATTGTTAAGGAGGAAGTGTGAGTCCTTCTCTGCATCAGTGGGCTATCGAGCAATTGGCCGCATTAAAAATACCGATCACACGTCTGGTGACGGACAGCCGTTCCATTCAGCGCGGGGATACTTTCGTCGCCTATCCCGGTGAAAAGTCTGATGGCCGGCAGTTCATCGCGGCAGCGATTGCCCAGGGTGCGAATGCGGTGATCTACGAAAAGTTTTTGATGAAACCACTAGCTATTCCGCCAGGTAGCCAAACAGCCTTGCATAGCCATTCGGCTAAGTCACCAGCCGAAGAACTTTTGGTCGGGCACCCGAAAGACGGTGACATAAGCCGCTGGTTAACGCCCACCAAGTCGCCGGTTATGGCCGGGCACCCGTGGGAGGCGCAGCATTTCGCCTGGAACGACGCATGGCAAGTGCCCAATCTCGCCGTGGCCGATTTGCGCCACAAGGCGGGATGGCTGGCCGATGCGGTGTATGGCACACCCTCGGAGAAGCTGTGGGTGGTGGGCATCACCGGAACAAATGGCAAGACTTCTACCAGTCACTGGATCGCTCGCGCCTTGAACGGGACGGGAAAGCAATGCGCGCTGATCGGCACGCTGGGCAATGGTTTCTTGGGGGGCAACGGCTTTGCCGGTGCGCTGCAAGCCAGTGCCAATACCACGCCGGATGCGATTCGCGTGCATGGCTTGCTGGCTGATTATCTGCGCGATGGCGCGCGAGCGGTGGCGATGGAAGTGTCATCGCACGCGCTGTCTCAGGGGCGTGTGAATGCGGTGCGTTTTGATGTGGCGATGCTCACCAATCTGAGCCGCGATCATCTCGATTATCACGGTGACATGCAAAGTTATGCGGCAGCCAAGCGCAAGTTGTTCGATAGTCAACAGCTTGGCTTTGTGGTGCTGAATCTCGATGATGCGTATGGCGTGGAACTGGCTGAGCAATTTTCTCCGCAAGGGGGACGCCGGTGGGTACCCGGCAGCTCTGCTGCCACCCTCCCGCAGCAAGATGTGGATGCGGAAGTCATTGGTTACGGCTTGAGTGATGAGGCACTGAAACTCGCCGAGCGGCTGGGCCTGCGCATGGTCTATGGCAATTTGCTGGAAATGACCGGGCAGGGATTGCGGCTGGCGATTCACTCCAGTTGGGGGGCGGCGGAGTTGAATAGCGCGCTGGTCGGGCGGTTCAACGCGGCGAATCTTTTGGGTGCGCTGGCGGTATTGCTGGTGAGCGGGGTGGCTTTAAGCGATGCGGTGCAGTCATTGGGCAAGGCGCAGCCGGTCGCCGGACGCATGCAGCGCGTGAGTAGCGCGCAGCAGCCGACGGTGATCGTGGATTACGCGCACACACCGGACGCGCTGGAAAAAGTGCTGCAGGCATTGCGCGAAGTCATTCTTGATGAAACCACTAGTCATTCGACTAGGCTATCAAAAGACGATAGCCAAGTCGCTGGTTATGGGTCTAGTGAAACACTCAGGGCGGCAGCAGGCGGAAAGCTGATTTGCGTATTCGGCTGCGGCGGAGATCGGGATCGGGGCAAACGCGCCATGATGGGCCTGGTCGCGGAGAAATTTTCCGATTTTTGCATCGTGACTTCCGACAATCCGCGCGGTGAAAATCCGCGCGAAATAATCGCGGAAATTGTCGGCGGCATGAATGCGGACAACCACGAGATCATAGTAAACCGCGCTGCCGCAATTCAAAGCGCCATCAGACGCGCGCGGCAGACCGATACCGTGCTGATCGCGGGCAAGGGTCACGAGGATTATCAGGAAATCAACGGCGTGAAGCATCCGTTCAGCGATGTGCTGATCGCGCAGCAGGCGCTGGAAGCCAGTCATGCCGGGGTGCGCGCATGATGCTGCTGTCGCAAGCCGTGCAGGCAACCGGCGCAAAGCTGGCCTCCTTCGATCCTTCGGCAGGCTCAGGACAGGACTCGGCTCGGGGCAGTGGGGCCGAGGTGCGTTGCAATGCGGTATCCAGCGACAGCCGAAAAATTGCCCAGGGTGATTTGTTTGTTGCGCTGCGCGGGGAGCATTTCGATGGCTACAACTTTGTCGCAACTGCCGCGCGAGCGGGAGCGGCTGCGGCGCTGGTGAATGCTGACAGTCATGAGGCGCAAGTGGCAGGGGAGAAGGCGCAAGGCGCAAGGTTTACCCCCGGCATCCCGCTGTTGGTCGTAGAAGATACGCGCCTGGCGTTGGGGCGGTTGGCCGGCTGGTGGCGCAGGCAGTTCGCGATTCCACTGGTGGCGATTACCGGCAGTAACGGCAAGACCACGGTGAAGGAAATGCTCGCTAGCATTTTGCGCGAGGCGGCAGGTAGCGCAGACGCGGTGCTCGCGACCCAGGGTAATTTGAACAACGACATCGGTATGCCGCTCACACTGTTGCAATTGAACGCAACGCACCGTTATGCCGTGCTCGAAATGGGCATGAATCATTCGGGTGAAATTGATTATCTGACCCGAATTGCGGCACCCGATGTCGCGCTGATCAACAACGCCAGCGGCGCGCATCTGGAGGAGCTGGGTTCGGTGGAGGGTGTTGCGCGTGCCAAGGGCGAGATATTTGCAGGGCTGCCGCATCATGGCACCGCAGTGATCAATTCTGACGATGCGCATGCGCCGCTTTGGCGCGCACTCGCGGGCGCGCACCAATTGCTCGAATTTGGCCTGGACCCGCACGCTGATGTGTGCGGCACGTGGCAGCCGCACGGTTACGGCTTGCGGCTTGACGTGACCGCGCCGCAAGGAATGTTCGCTGCGGATTTGCAGGTTCCCGGTGCGCACAATGCGCGCAACGCGCTGGCCGCAACAGCCGCCGCAATCGTGCTGAACATCTCGTTGGAAACCATTGCCAGAGGTCTGGAAAAATTCGGCGGCGTGGCCAGACGTTTGCAGCGCAAGGCCGCGCTGCATGGAGCCAATTTGATAGACGATACTTATAACGCCAATCCGGCCTCGTTGCGCGCCGCGATTGGCGTGCTGGCACAAGCGGCCGGCAAGCGCATTCTGGTGTTGGGCGACATGGGCGAGTTGGGTGACGCCGCCGCAATTTTTCATGCCGAGATCGGTGGAGAAGCGCGCCGTGCCGGTATTGAAAAGCTTTACGCGCTGGGCACATTGAGCGTCAACGCGGCGCGTGAATTTGGCGGCGGCGCGCAACATTTCGAGCGCATCGAGGATTTACAGGCTGCGTTGGAGAAAGAATTAGACGCAAACACCACGGTGCTGGTGAAGGGTTCGCGCTTCATGAAAATGGAGCGCGTGGTGAATTATTTGGTAGGAGCGCAGCTTGCTGCGCGATGAGCAATCGCCCGACAAGTCGGGCTCCTACGGCTGGCAGTCCTCAAAGGGGAAAACATGCTTTTAGCGCTCACTCAGTGGCTGGCTCAAGACATCAGGTTCTTCAGCGTGTTTAATTACATCACGCTGCGCACCGTATTCGCGGCGATGACCGCGCTGGGGATTTCATTTATGGTCGGTCCGACGATGATACGCAAATTGGCCGCTTACAAAATCGGCCAGTCGGTGCGCAGCGACGGGCCGCAAACGCATCTGGTGAAGGCCGGTACGCCGACCATGGGCGGCGCGCTGATCCTGACTTCGATCGCGATCACCATCTTGCTGTGGGGTGATTTGCGCAACCATTACGTGTGGGTGGCGCTGCTCACCACCCTGGGTTTCGGCGTGATCGGCTGGGTGGATGATTACCGCAAGGTGGTGCATCGCAATCCCAAGGGTCTGTCTGCCAGAACCAAAATGGGTTGGCAATCCATCATCGCGCTGCTGGTTGGAGTCTATTTGTGGAACGTCGCCAGCCTGCCCGCGCATACCGAACTCATCGTGCCGTTCCTGAAGTTCTGGGTGTTCCCGCTTTCGGCATTTTTATTTATCGCGCTGGCCTATTTGGTCATCGTCGGCACCAGCAACGCGGTGAATTTGACCGATGGTCTGGATGGCCTGGCCATCATGCCGACGGTGATGGTGAGCGGCGCGCTGGCGATATTCGCCTACGTGGCGGGCAATGCGGTGTTCGCAAAATATCTCGGCATTCCTTACATCCCCGGCGCGGGAGAGCTGGCGGTGTTCTGCGGCGCGATTGCCGGCGCCGGGCTGGCCTTTTTGTGGTTCAACGCTTATCCCGCCGAAGTGTTCATGGGCGATGTCGGCGCGCTGGCACTCGGTGCGGCACTCGGCACCGTGGCGGTGATTGTGCGCCAGGAGTTGGTGCTGTTCATCATGGGCGGCGTGTTCGTGGTGGAGGCAGTGTCGGTGATGATCCAGGTGGCCTCGTTCAAGCTGACCGGCAAGCGCGTGTTCCGCATGGCACCGCTGCATCATCATTATGAATTGAAGGGCTGGAAGGAGACTCAGGTCGTGGTGAGATTTTGGATCATTACGATGCTGCTGGTCTTATTGGGGCTTGCGACTCTTAAGCTGAGATGAAACAACACAAGAACAAATCGGTATTGGTGCTGGGTCTAGGCGAGACCGGGCTGTCCATGGTGCGCTGGCTCAGCGCGCAGAGTGCGCGTCTGCGCGTGGCGGACAGCCGCAGCGCACCACCCGGTTTGGCCCAGGCTGCCGAGTATGTTGCCGCCGAACAAATTTTTTGCGGGAATTTTAACGACGCGCTGTTTGACGGCATCGAACTGATCGCGATCAGTCCGGGCGTGCCATTGCACGATCCGGCAGTGGAGCGGGCAATCGCGCGCGGCATTGAAGTGGTGGGCGACATCGAATTGTTCGCGCAATCGCTGCCGCTAGACAATCGTCCGCGCATCCTTGCGATCACCGGGTCTAACGGCAAGACCACCGTCACCAGCATGGTGGAACATCTGTGCAAGGCGGCGGGCAAAGACGTTGTGGCGGCGGGCAATATCTCACCGGCAGTACTGGATGTCGTGTTGGAGCGTGGCGTGAACCAGCCCGAGGTCTGGGTGCTGGAGCTGTCCAGTTTCCAGCTGGAAACCATGTCCAGCCTGAATGCCGATGCCGCGACCGTGCTGAATATCAGCGAAGATCATCTCGATCGGTATGCCGACATGGCCGAATACAGCGCCGCCAAGGCGCGTATTTTTGCGGGATGCGGCATACAGGTGCTGAACCGCGACGATGCGCGCTGCATGAGCATGGCGCGCGCGGAATGCAAAACCATCACCTTCGGTTTGAATATGCCGGGCACTAAAAATGATTTTGGGATAGAGCGCGCTGACGGGGAAATCTGGTTGATGCAAGGCACGCAGCGTTTACTCAAGGCCAGCGAGTTGCAGGTGGCCGGATTGCACAACGTGGCGAATGCGTTGGCCGCATTGGCGCTGAGCCGTGCGATAAATTTCCCGATGCCGGTATTGCTGGATGCGCTGCGCAGTTTCAAGGGACTGCCGCACCGCGTTGAGCGCGTGGCAGAAATGGGCGGTATCACCTATTACGACGATTCGAAGGGCACCAATGTCGGCGCGACTGTTGCCGCGCTGCAAGGGTTGGGACGCAAGGCGGTGTTGATCGCGGGCGGTGAGGGCAAGGGGCAGAATTTCGCGCCACTCAATGAGGCGGTGGCCCAGCATGCGCGCGCGGTGGTGCTGATCGGGCGTGATGCGCCACTGATCGCGCAAGCCTTGAGCGGCAGTGGGGTGAAAGTGGTGCGTGCCGAAGATATGGGCGATGCCGTGCAACAGGCATCACAACTGGCGCAAAGCGGCGATGCCGTGTTGTTGTCGCCGGCCTGCGCCAGTTTCGACATGTTTCGCAACTATGAACATCGCGCCGAGGTTTTTGTTGAGGCAGTGGGCGAATTAAAGCTGGAGGGCGCATGGCATCACTAGTTAAAACTCGCCCCCGTCCGCCGCAAGCGCAGTTCGACCAACTGCTGATCTGGGTGCTGATAGGCCTGCTCGCGCTCGGTTTGGTGATGGTGTATTCGGCCTCGATCGCCACGGCCGAAGCCAGCAAGTTTACCGGCCATCAATCGGCATATTATTTGTTGCGGCATGGCGTGTTCATCGCCGTGGGACTGCTTATCGGGCTGTCGGCATTTCTGGTGCCGGTGCAGACTTGGCAGACCTACGCACCCTATTTGTTTTTGATCGGTGCGGCATTGCTGGTGCTGGTGCTGATCCCGGGTATCGGGCGCGAAGTGAATGGCAGCCGTCGCTGGCTGTCCCTGTTTGTCATCAATTTGCAGCCTTCCGAATTGATGAAGCTGTTCACGGTGCTGTATGCCGCCGATTACACGGCGCGCAAGAGCAATGTCGGCCACCTGTTCAGGAAAGCTTTCGTGCCGATGGTGGCGGTGATGGTGCTGATCGGAGGACTGCTGTTGCAGGAACCTGATATGGGAGCGCTGGTGGTGATCTGTGTCATTGCCTTATGCACTTTGTGGCTGGGGGGCTTCGATCTGAAGGTTTTTGTCGCGTTGCTGCTGGTGTTGCCGCTGGCGTTTGTCGCGCTGATATTCTTTGAACCCTACCGGATGAAGCGCGTCGTCGGCTTCATGGATCCGTGGTCTGATCCCTTTGGCATAGGCTATCAATTGAGCCACGCGCTGATCGCCTTCGGGCGCGGCGAATGGCTGGGCGTGGGGCTGGGCGGCAGCGTGGAAAAGTTGTTTTACCTGCCGGAAGCTCACACCGACTTTTTGATGGCGGTGATCGCCGAAGAATTGGGCCTGGTCGGTGTGGCGACGGTGATTGTGCTGTTCGCGCTGCTGGTGGTGCGCGCGTTCCAGATTGGCCGCCATGCCGCGTTTTTGGAACGCAATTTTTCCGCGCTGGTCGCGCAGGGTATCGGCGTATGGATCGGCGCGCAGGCGATGATCAATATCGGCGTGAACATGGGGGTGCTGCCGACCAAGGGATTGACCCTGCCGTTCCTGAGTTTTGGCGGTAGCGGCATCGTGGTGAATTGCGTTGCGGCAGCGGTGCTGTTGAGGGTGGATTATGAAAATAGAAGAATTGCTCGAGGGCTGCCGGTATGAATCAGGAGACAGGAATCAGGTGTCAGGAATCAGGGGTTTTGTTGCGGCTGTGCCGCGGCCTTGATATGTCGTGCCGCGCAGCGGCACACAACAACCTGACCCCTGATTCCTGTTTCCTGTTTCCTGTGCCGGGAGGCACGCAATGAGCCACTCCATTCTCATCATGGCAGGCGGAACCGGCGGGCATATCTTCCCCGCGCTCGCCGTGGCCGACATGCTGCGTTCGCAGGGTTGGCGGGTGACTTGGCTGGGTGCGCCACACAGCATGGAGGCCGACCTGGTTCCCAGGCATGGCTACGAAATGGCGTGGGTACGCTTTTCCGGGGTGCGTGGCAAGGGCTTGCTGCGTCTGTTGCTGTTGCCGTTCAATCTGCTGGTCGCATTGTGGCAGAGCGCGGCCGCGATATTGCGCCATCGTCCCGATGTGGTGCTGGGCATGGGCGGTTACATCACTTTCCCGGGCGGGATGATGGCGGCATTGTTGCGTCGCCCGCTGGTGATCCATGAGCAAAACTCCATCGCCGGATTGAGCAACAAGCTGCTGGCGCGCATCGCGCAAAAAGTGCTGAGCGGATTCCCCGAGGTGTTGCCGCGCGCAATATGGTGCGGCAATCCGGTGCGCGGCGATATTGCCGCGTTGCCTGAACCGCAGCAACGCTATGCCGCGCGCAACGGCAAGCTGAATGTGCTGGTGGTGGGGGGTAGTCTGGGGGCAAAGGCGATCAACGAAGTATTGCCGCAAGCGCTCGCGCTGCTACCACTGGATGCGCGCCCGAGCGTGCTGCATCAAACCGGCAAACAACATTTCGCAGCGGTGCAACGATCCTATCAACAGGCAGGCGTGCAGGCCGATATCAAACCGTTCATGGACGAAATGGCCAAGCACTACGCCACTGCCGACCTAGTGATTTGCCGCGCTGGTGCGTTGACGGTCGCGGAACTTGCCGCAGCGGGTGTGGCGAGCATCTTGATCCCGTTCCCGTTTGCGGTGGACGATCACCAGACCCGCAATGCGCAGTTTTTGAGCCAGCGCGGCGCAGCGGTGTTGCTGCCGCAAAGCGAACTGAGCGCGGAAAAACTGGCGCAGTTGCTGCGCGAGCTGTCGGATGGCGAGCGTGGCCGAGCAAAGTTATTGGCGATGGCGCAACAGGCGCGCAGCGCAGCCAAGGCGGATGCGGCGCAGCAAGTGGCGCGGGTATGCGCAGAACTGGCCGGGACATGAAACTGAAAAACATATTCGTCCACGAAAGACACGAAAAGCACGAAATAAAACCGTGGTTTGTTTTGTTCGTGTCTTTCGTGGACAAATGGGGTTGAGAGATGAAGCATAAAGTAAAACATCTGCACTTCGTTGGCATCGGCGGCTCCGGCATGAGCGGCATTGCCGAGGTACTGCTGAATCTAGGCTTTCAAGTGAGCGGCTCCGATCTGGGTACAAACGCCGCAACGCGACGCCTCAAACAACTGGGTGCAACGGTGTATCTCGGCCATGCCGAGCAGAATCTGACCAACGCCAATGTAGTGGTGGTCTCGACTGCGGTGGGTCAGGACAACCCCGAAGTGCTGGCGGCGCGTGCGCGACACATTCCGGTAGTGCCGCGCGCCATGATGCTGACCGAGCTGATGCGCTTGCGCCAGGGAATCGCGGTGGCGGGCACGCACGGCAAGACCACCACCACATCGCTGACCGCCAGCGTATTGGCCAAGGGCGGTTTCGATCCGACTTTCGTGATTGGCGGCAAACTCAACAGCAGCGGCAGCAACGCCAAACTCGGCACGGGCGAATTTATCGTGGTCGAGGCCGACGAGTCGGATGCTTCATTCCTGTATCTGCAACCGATACTCGCGGTGATTACCAATATCGATGCAGACCATATGGAAACCTACGGGCACGATTTTGAAAAGCTCAAACAGGCGTTCGTGGATTTCGTCGGGCATCTGCCGTTCTATGGGATGGCGATGCTATGCGTAGACGATGCCAACGTGCGTGAAATTCTGCCGCGTATCAGCAAACCGGTGACGACCTACGGCTTCAGCGAAGGCGCGCAAATCCGCGCCGTCAATGTGCGCCATCAGGGCGGCCAGATGCGCTACACCGCGCAATGCCGCCAAAATGGAACCCCAAAGGACCTGGACATCACACTAAATCTGGCGGGCATGCACAACGTGTTGAACTCTCTCGCCGCCATCGCGATCGCGCTGGAAGTCGGCGTGGCGGATGATGCGATTGTTGCGGCACTGGCGGATTTTCAGGGCGTCGGCAGACGTTTCCAGCGTTACGGTGAAATTGCGTTGCCGAATGGAGGCAGCTTTACCTTAATCGACGACTACGGACATCATCCGGCGGAAATGGTCGCCACGCTAGAGGCGGTACGCGGTGCGTTCCCTGGTCAACGTCTAGTGCTGGCGTTTCAGCCGCATCGCTACACGCGGACTCGTGATTTATTTGAGGATTTTGTGAAAGTGCTGTGCGGCGTGGACGCGCTGGTGCTGGCGGAAGTGTATGCGGCAGGCGAGCCGCCCATCGTCGGGGCAGACGGGCGCGCGCTGATGCATGCCTTGCGTGTGGCGGGACAGAACGAAGCGGTGTTTGTCGAGGATATACAGCTAATGCCGCAGGCGATCATGCAGATGGCGCGCGACGGCGATGTGGTCATCACCATGGGCGCGGGTTCGATCGGCACTACGCCGAACAGATTGCTGGGAAAAAGCGACGCTGATGCCACCGGGAAAATGCCGGCCATGCAGGCGCAACGTTTGGGTGAGCCATGAATATGACCGAGCCACAACATTTTGTTAACCCAGCATTGCGTGGCACGTTGCGTCAGCAAGTGGATATGAGCAAGCACACCAGTTGGCGCGCGGGCGGGACGGCTGAGCGGATGTTCCAGCCCGCCGATCTGGATGATCTGCTGGTGTTCCTGCGCGGCCTGCCGGCCGATGAGCCGCTGTATGCGGTGGGTCTGGGCAGCAATCTGCTGGTGCGCGACGGCGGTTTGCGCGGCACGGTGTTGTTGCTGCACGGGACATTGAGTGGTTTGCATCTCGAAATGGATGGCAGTATCTATGCCGAAGCCGGGGTGCCCGGTGCCAAGCTGGCGCGCTTCGTCGCACTGCACAATTTGCAGGGTGCGGAATTCTTTGCCGGCATCCCCGGCTCGCTGGGCGGCATGCTGGCGATGAATGCGGGTTGCTACGGCAGCGAAACCTGGGAAAAAGTGTTGCGTGTGCAGACCGTGGACCGGCACGGTGAAGTGCATATACGCACGCCAGCCGATTATGAGATCGGGTATCGGCACGTATCGAGGAGCAAGGTGCAAGACACACGGTACAAGGCTCAAGATTCCAGCCTTGCCTCTTGTGCCTTGCCCCTTGTTCCTGAATCTTCCGAGTTCTTCATCGCCGCCTGGCTGCAATTCCCCAGGGGCGACGGCGAGTCGGCGCGACAGGTGATCAAGGCCTTGCTGAGCAAGCGCATCGCCACGCAGCCGCTCAATCTGCCGAATGCCGGTTCGGTGTTTCGCAATCCGCCGGGCGACCACGCGGCGCGGTTGATCGAGCAGTGCGGATTGAAAGGAAAGCGGGTCGGCGGCGCGCAGGTGTCGGAAAAGCATGCCAACTTCATCGCGAATACCGGTGCCGCTACTGCGGCGGATATCGAGAGTCTGATCAACGAAGTGCAGACAGAGGTGCAGCAACAAACTGGTATTAAATTGCATCCGGAAGTGCGTATTGTCGGTGAAAAAAAAATATGAACCCGATTCTCGATCCTGCTTCATTCGGCAAGGTGGCGGTGTTATTGGGCGGGCGTTCCGCCGAGCGCGAGGTGTCGCTGAAAAGCGGCGCGGCGGTGCTGGCGGCGCTGTTGCGCAGCGGTGTGGATGCGTATCCGTTTGATCCTGCGGTGCAGAATTTGCAGGCGCTGGTTGACGATGGTTTTGACCGGGTTTTCATCGCGCTGCACGGACGCTTTGGCGAAGATGGCACGGTGCAGGGCGCGCTGGAATTGCTGGGGATGCCCTATACCGGCAGCGGGGTGATGGCCTCGGCGTTAGGCATGGACAAGTGGCGCACCAAGCTGGTGTGGCAGGCGGCTGGTTTGCCGATACCGGATTACGCGCTGCTCGACGAACACAGTGATTGGAAAGCTGTCGTGCGACAGTTGGGTTTGCCGCTGTTCGTAAAGCCCGCCAATGAAGGCTCCAGCGTCGGCATCAGCAAGGTGAAAGCGCTGAGCGAATTGCCTGCCGCATATCGCGAAGCAGTCAGGCACGACAAGCTGGTGCTGGCGGAAAGTTTTATCGGCGGCGGCGAATATACCGTTGCGCTTCTGGGCGATCAGGCGTTGCCGGTGATCAAGATCGAACCGGCCAATGAGTTCTACGACTACGAGGCGAAATACTTGCGCGACGACACCCGCTATTTGTGCCCGAGTGGTTTGAGTGCCGCACAGGAAGACGAGATGCAGCGCTTGGCCAAGCAAGCTTTTGCATTGATCGGCGGACAAGGCTGGGGGCGGGTGGATTTCCTGATGGATGAAAGCGGCCAGTCGTATTTGCTCGAAGCGAACACCTCGCCGGGCATGACCGACCACAGCCTGGTGCCGATGGCGGCGCGCCATGCGGGGATGAGTTTCGAACAATTGGTGCTGGGTATTTTGGAGTTGGCTGTGCATAGCCAATCAACCAGGCTGGCAAACAACGCCAGCCAAGGTGCTGGTTAGCCCATGTGGGATAACGCGCCATTGCTGCGCAGTATCGCCAACGCGCTGTTCGCCTTCAGTGTGTGCGCGGTGTTGTACGGCGCTGCTTATTACGCGGCGCATCTGCCGGGATTATTTTCGTTGCACAGCGTGCGTTTGAGTGCCGCTCCGCAACGGGTTGACGCAGCGGAGGTGTTGCGGGTGGTGCGCAACGAAGTGCAGGGCAATTTTTTTACCGTGGATATCGAACGCTTGAGGCAATCGCTGGAAAAATTACCGTGGGTGCGCGGTGTCAGCATCCGCCGCGAATTTCCATACCGGTTGGCGGTGCAGTTGGAAGAGCATCAGGCGCTGGCGCGCTGGAACAACAGCGCGCTGGTGAACTGGCAAGGAGAAATTTTTGCGGCCAAAAGCGAACAAGCGCTGCCCAGTTTTACCGGACAAGACGGAGCCGCGGCTGAAGTTGCGCAGCATTACGCACAATTCAACCGGCAACTTACCGCACTGGGTTTGCAAGTGGCGCAAATCGCCTTGTCGCCGCGCCATGCCTGGCAATTGCGCTTAAGTAACGGCATGGTGTTGGAGCTGGGGCGTGAGGATATGCAGCAACGTTTGGCGAGGTTCGTGGAGGTTTACCCCGATAGCCTTGCGGCAATACAAAGCCAGGTGAAATTCGTGGACTTGCGCTACCGCAACGGATTTGCGGTGAGCGGATTGACTAAACAAAGTTAAAGGGCGGCAGTGGAGAACAAACAATGAGCAGAAACAAGGAAACCAAGAACCTGATAGTCGGGCTGGACATCGGCACGTCCAAGATCGTGGCCATCGTCGGCGAAGTCAAGCCGGACGGCATGCTGGAAGTGATCGGCATGGGGATGCACCAGTCATCAGGGATGAAGAAAGGCATGGTGGTCAACATCGAAGCCGCAGTGGGCGCGATCCAGCGCGCGCTGGAGGAAGCCGAGCTGATGGCCGATTGCAAAATTGCCGAGGTCTATACCGGCATCGCGGGCAGCCATATCCGCAGCATCAATTCGCGCGGCATGGTGAAGATCAAAGAGAAAGAAGTTGCCGTCGCCGACATCGAGCGCGTGATCGAGACGGCCAGTTCAATCAGCCTGCCGAGCGATCAGCAGATTTTGCATATCCTCGAACAGGAATTCAGCATCGACGGCCAGGACGGCATCAAGAAGCCGCTCGGCATGAGCGGGATGCGCCTGGATGTCGAGGTGCATATCGTCAGCGGCGCGGTGTCTGCGGTGCAGAACATCATGAAGTGCATCCATCGTTGCGGGTTGGAAGTGAACGAATTGATCCTGCAACCGCTGGCATCCAGCAAGGCCGTGCTCGCCGACGACGAGAAAGAACTGGGCGTGTGCCTGGTGGACATCGGCGGCGGCACCACCGACATCGCGGTGTTCACCGGCGGCGCGATCCGCCATACCGCCGTGATACCGATCGCTGGCGACCAGATCACCAATGACATTGCGATGGCGTTGCGCACCCCGACGCAGGATGCCGAGGACATCAAGATCAAGCATGGCTGCGCGCTACGCCAACTGGCCGATGGCGGCGCGATCGAGGTGCCCGGCGTGGGTGAGCGCGGGCCGCGCATGTTGTCGCGCCAAACCCTGGCGGAAGTGATCGAACCGCGCGTCGAAGAATTGTATTCGCTGGTGCAGCAGGAGCTGCGCCGCAGCGGTTTCGAAGAGTTGTTGTCATCGGGCATCGTGATTACCGGCGGCAGCAGCGCCATGCAAGGCATGGTCGAATTGGGCGAGGAAATTTTCCATCTGCCGGTGCGTCTGGGCATCCCGAAATATATCGGCGGCTTGTCCGACGTGGTGAAAACACCGCGTATGGCGACCGGTGTGGGGCTGCTGCTGTATGGCCTGGAGCATCATCAACGCAATGAGGAGACGCGGATGCAATCGAATTCATTTAGGGATGTATTGGCAAGAATGAAAAAGTGGTTTGAGGGAAATTTCTAGTAGGGGCGTATGGCAATACGCCCGAACAATTCGGGTATATTTTTTGTAATTATTTTTTAAGGAGACGGCGATGTTTGAAATCATGGAAGCACAAACTCAGGATGCGGTAATCAAGGTGGTCGGTGTGGGCGGCTGCGGCGGTAACGCCGTGGATCATATGATCGAACAAGGCGTGCAGGGAGTCGAGTTCATCGTCATAAATACCGATGCACAGGCGCTCAAGCGCAGCAGGGCGCAGATCCAGTTACAAATCGGCGCAACCATCACCAAGGGCTTGGGTGCGGGCGCCAAACCCTCGGTTGGTCAAGCGGCGGCAGAAGAAGATCGCGAGCGCATCAAAGAGATGCTGGTCGGCGCACACATGGTGTTCATCACGGCCGGTATGGGCGGTGGCACCGGAACCGGAGCCGCACCGATCGTCGCGCAAATCGCCAAAGAACTGGACATCCTGACCGTGGCGGTGGTCACCAAGCCGTTCGCTTACGAGGGCAACCGGATGCGTTTCGCCAAAGCCGGTATCGAGGCACTGACCGAATATGTCGATTCGCTGATCATCGTGCCGAATTCCAAGCTGATGGAAGTGCTGGGCACTGATGTCACTGTGCCGGAAGCCTTCAAAGCAGCCAATGGCGTGCTGCAGGGTGCAGTGGCGGGCATCGCCGAAGTGATCAATGTGCCCGGTTTGATTAACGTGGACTTCGCCGACGTGCGCACCGTGATGTCGGAGAACGGCATGGCGATGATGGGTTCGGCGGTTGCCGCAGGACAGGATCGCGCGCGGGTCGCGGCTGAACGCGCGATTGCCAGCCCGCTGCTGGAAGATGTGGATATGTCCGGCGCGCGTGGCGTGCTGGTGAACATCACATCGAGCAGCAGCCTGAAGCTGAAGGAGATCGACGATGTGATGGAGTGCGTCCAGTTTGCTGCCGAAGAAGCCACCGTGATCGTCGGCTCGGTGTTCGATGAAGCCATGGGCGACGAAATGCGTGTGACGGTCGTGGCCACCGGCCTCGGCGCACCGCTGGCGCGCAAACAGGCCAAACCGGAAATCGTCTATCAGAACCAGGACTTCCAACGCACCGGTACGCATGACGAACCGGTGGCCAATGTGAATTACGGGGAACTGGAAACGCCAACCATTATGAGAAGCGGACGCAGGGCGGCAGTAGATGCGCTGGAAAAATCCGGGGTGGATACCTATGACATTCCGTCCTTCCTGCGTAAACAGGCGGATTGAAAATCGGGGGACTAGGGACTAGAAAAATATGACCCCGCCGCCGGAAAACCCGGTTGTGGTAAAATTGTTCACATGATTTCGGTAATCAAGACAGCGATGGTTAAACAACGCACCTTAAAAAATTCCGTCAGCGTGACGGGCGTCGGCTTGCACAGCGGCGAAAAAGTCACGCTCGGCTTACGTCCTGCCCCGGTCAATACCGGCATCGTGTTTCGCCGCGTGGATGTAAAGCCGGTCGAGGAAATTCGCGCGCGCGCTGAGCGGGTGCACGACACACGTTTGTCCACCTGCATGGAGCAGAACGGCGTGCGTGTCGCCACCATCGAGCATCTGATGTCGGCATTGGCCGGCTTGGGTGTGGACAACGCCTATGTCGATCTGGACAGCGCGGAAGTGCCAATCATGGACGGCAGTGCCGGTACGTTCGTCTTTCTGCTTCAGTCCGCGGGCATCGTAGAACAATCCGCCGCCAAAAAATTCATTCGCATCAAAAAAACCGTGGAGGTGAAGCACGGCGACAAATGGGTGCGCTTTGAGCCGCACCAGGGTTACAAATTAACCTTCACCATCAATTTCGCCCACCCGGTGTTCGCCAATACCAAACAACACGTCACGGTTGACCTGGGCGAGGAGTCCTACGTGCGCGACATCAGTCGGGCGCGCACCTTTGGTTTCATGCAGGAAGTCGAGAGCATGCGCGCACAAGGGCTGGCTCTGGGCGGCGGTTTGGACAACGCCATCGTGATGGATGACTACCGTGTGCTGAATGCGGACGGATTGCGTTTCGAGGACGAATTCGTCAAGCATAAAGTGCTCGATGCGATCGGCGATCTTTACCTGCTGGGGCATCCGCTGATAGGCGCGTTTTCCGGCTACAAATCCGGCCATGCCTTGAATAATGCGTTGTTGCGCGAACTGCTCGCCGATGAGCTAGCCTGGGAATACGTCACGTTCGATAACGTGGAAGAGGCTCCCGCGTTCCTGCGCTTGCAACTGCAATCTGTTTAACCTCAACATCCAAACGGCGGGCCTATGTTGATCCTGCGTTTATTCATCGTGCTGGTGACATTGCTGCTGGTGTTAAGCGGTGGGATGTATATCTTCACGCGCAATCGTCGCTATCTCGAATTTGCATGGCAAACGGTGCGTTTCACTGTGTTGCTGCTGTTGGTGTTCGCGCTGCTGTTCGTGCTGGAACGCTATGTGCTGGTCGGTTGGTTGGCGATTCTTTAAACTGATGGTTACACACTGTCCACGAAAGACACGAAAAGCACGAAAAGTTTTGTAGGGTGGACAGACAGGGTTTTCGTCTGCCACGCAGCTTGGTATCCGCGCGGGCACAAAATCTTGCCCACCCTACTTGGCTTTAGATACCCCCTTAATACATTGGCCCGAGTCGTTGATGCCGTAATTGCATAGAGGTCTTGGTTAGTTTTTTATTTTAGCCATTTTTTCCAGCGCAAGTTTGAGCGGTGAGTCATTCAGGCTCAGGTTGAGTTCATTCAGTGCGTTCTGTGCCTTTTTGCTGAGTTTATGGGGTGCGGGTTTAGGTTGCAGGCGATCGAAGGAAACTTGCACCTTGACGCGGATTCCGCTAACCTCGCAGCCCTTGTCCTGCATCATAACGACCAGTTCAGGTGCAAGTTGGCGTAATTTTGCGGCGACAGTGGCATTGGCAACGGCGATGCTGAGCGTGCCGAGTTGCAGGCCCAATACTTGTACTTGGCTGGATTGCGCGAGATGGGGCGGGGCGACACTGATAAAATGGCGCTGCAGGGCCGACAAAGCTTGGACTTTGGCTAGTAGCGGACGCAGTTCCTGATTGCCGTTCAACAGTGTTTTCAGATGTTGTGCCACAAATTTTTGATTACTTGAGAAGGGGGAGGCATGAATATTATTCTAGTTTCCAATCGCTTGGTAAAAACTCGCAGCATTACGCTGGGTGCGTGGCAGATTATGTTTTTGCTGCTGTTGCTGTCCGGATTGATGTTGGGCGCGGCATTTACCTTGCAATACGCGCTGGTGCGCTTTGCTCCGGAAGGTTTGAGTGATGAGATCCGCACCTTGTTATCCAAGGTGCACAGCGACGAACAACAAAAACAGCAGTTCTACATGCACAGCAGTCTGGATGCCATGGCGGTCAGGGTCGGGCAGATGCAGGCGCAGGTGCAGCGCCTAGATGCACTTGGCGCGCGCCTGGCCAAGCTGACCGGTATGAAACCGGGAGAATTCCAGTTTTCCCAACCGGCCGCGCAGGGCGGGCCGCTGGTGGTTTTCCCTGAGCAGAAAATGTCGGAGAACGGTTTGGCCCAGCAATTGGACAGATTGAGCCATGTGGTCAATGATCGTAGCGACAAGCTGCTGGCCCTGGAAACCATGCTGTTGCAGAATCAATTGAGCCGCAAGTTGCTGCCTTCTATTCCACCCGTCCACACAGGTTTTTATTCCTCGAATTTTGGCTGGCGTCTGGATCCGTTCACCGGCACCAATGCGATGCACGAAGGAGTGGACTTTGTGGTGGACGCCGGAACGCCGATTTATGCTTCGGCCGGTGGTGTGGTCGCCTATGCGAGCAACCATCCCCAGTATGGTAATATGGTGGAAATAGATCACGGCAATGATATTGTCACACGTTACGGGCATGCTTCCAGATTGCTGGTAAAGGTCGGCCAGGTGGTGAGGCGCGGCGAAAAAATTGCCGAGGTGGGAAGTACCGGGCGTTCTACCGGTAATCACTTGCACTTTGAAGTCCGTTATAAAGGTATCGCTCAGAATCCCGTGCGCTTTTTGCAAAAAGCCGCCAGTTAACAGTGATGGATATTGGTGAGGGTGAGATGATAGATTGCCTCACCCTTTATTATTTGTAGGGGATCTCTAAAAATCCAGATTTCATCCCAACGGCTGCGTTGCGTAAAAAATTTCTTGCTGACATATAACCGATATGTGGCGCTGCGAAATTTTCCCTGCGCCTTGCATTTGGGCGAACTCTGAATTTTTAGATGTCCCCCGTAGTCGAGAAAATAAAAATATGATTTCCAGTGTGCTGAAAAGTATCTTCGGTAGCCGCAACGATCGCTTGCTCAAGCAATACCGCGTTACCGCCCAAACCATCAATAAACTGGAAGCCGAGACCGCCAAGTTGAGCGATGAAGCTTTGCGCCAGAAAACGGATAATTTCAAGCAACGTTTTGCACAAGGTGAATCACTTGATGCGCTCCTGCCGGAAGCGTTTGCCGTGGTGCGTGAGGCGAGTACCCGCGTGTTGGGGATGCGGCATTACGATGAACAACTGATCGGTGGAATGGTTTTGCATTATGGCAAGATCGCCGAAAT
>JAYVKW010000002.1:0-6170 GCA_043768015.1 Gallionella sp. | reverse complement strand
CAATCGCATCAAGCGCTATCAGGACGATGTGCCGCTGTTCTCACGTTTCCAGATCGAGCATCAGATCGAGTCGGCGCATGCCCGCGAAGTCAGCCTGCCGTCCGGCGGCGTGATCGTGATTGACCATACCGAAGCGCTCACCGCGATCGATATTAACTCTGCCCGCTCCACACGCGGCGCGGACATCGAAACCACCGCGTTCAATACCAACCTGGAAGCCGCTGAGGAAATCGCCCGACAGATTCGCCTGCGCGACCTGGGCGGTCTGATCGTGATCGACTTTATCGACATGGAAAGCAACCGCAACCAGCGCGATGTTGAAAATCGCCTGCGCGATTCGCTGCGCTTCGACCGTGCACGCGTGCAGACAGCCAAGATTTCACGCTTCGGCCTGCTTGAACTGTCACGCCAGCGCCTGCAGCCCAGCCTGGAAGAGACCAGCTACTCGCCCTGCCCGCGTTGCAATGGCATAGGCCATATACGTGGCACGGAGTCTTCTGCTTTGCACATCCTGCGCATTATTCAGGAAGAGGCGATGAAAGATCACAGCGCTTCAATCCACGTGCAAGTGCCGGTTGATGTCGCCACCTTCCTGCTGAATGAAAAGCGTGCGGATATTCACCTCATCGAATCACGCCTGAAGGTGAACGTCACACTGATCCCTAACCCGCACATGGAAACCCCGCATTACACTGTGACCCGTTTGCGTCATGAAGATATTAGTGCGGAACATCTGCAAGCAAGCTACAAGATGGTGGAAAAACCCGCGGAGAAGAGCGCCACAACAGCCGCACAAAACGTCAAGGTGCAACGCCCACAGGCCGCAGTTCAAGGCATCACGCCCACCCAGCCCGCACCCAAGCATATCGTATTAAAAGCGCCTACTCTGCTGAGCAACTTCTTCGCCTGGGTAAAATCTCTCGGTGCAGAAGAGCCGAAGAAACAGCCCGCTGCCGCGACTCGCAACATCCCGCCGCGTCGTGAACGTGGCGAAGGCAATCGCCCCGAGGCTGGCCAGCAACAAGGCAACCGCCCACGCAACAAGCCGCGCCGCGATAAAGAAGAGACCCCACGTATCGACAAACCCGCGCGCCCGGAAGCCAAAGCGCAGGAACCGCGCAAGGACAGGCCGCCACGCCCTCCCCGCGTAGCTATTGAGAAGCCCGTAGTGGAAAATATTGTGCCTGTCGCGCGCGTGGAAGCCGGAGAAGAAGGCAGCATCCAGGACGGTCGCAAGCGCGGTCGTCGTGGCGGCAAACGCGAACGCGAGCGTCGTGAACAGCAGACTACCGAGCAAGTTGGCGGCAATCAGCCATTGGGCGAAGCCAGCGGCAATATTGCGGCAACGTCCGGCACGGTATCTGTCGAGCATATCGATTCAACGCGTTCTGCCGAACCGACTCAGGCAAGCGAAGGGCTGGTACAAGTGGAGACCAAGACATCTGCCCAAGTCAACACTCAACCCGCCGCCAGCGCACCCTATCAGTCGCGTCGCCGTTCCCGCCCGCGCGAGATTTACACCATGGAGAATAAAGAGCCGCTGGTGCAGATAGAAACGCATACGGATAAATAAGCTAATAAAGGCAACAAAAAAATCCCGCACAGTTGGTTCTGTGCGGGATTTTTTTTTGAAGGAAAAAGATGGCTGTTTAAATCCTGCCTTGTTCTTTTCCTTCTCGCTTTGCGGAAGAGAGAGGCGAGTAAATTTATACCCGGCTTAAATGATGTTTTTTGATATGCATAAGCAGACCCGCCGCCGCATCTTCTACCATATCCAGCACGCGCTCAAATCCATCCTCCCCTCCATAATAGGGATCTGGGACTTCACGTTCCCGGTGGCTGCCGGCATACTCCAGAAACAAGCCAAGGCGATCACGTTGCGTTTGCGGGCAGAGTCTTTGCAGGATTGCCATATTGGCATTATCCATCGCCAGCACATAGTCGAAACGCGTAAAGTCAGCCGCCGCAACCTGCCGTCCGCGCAAGCCGCTCATATCATAACCTCGCTGCCTGGCTGCGCGCTGTGTGCGCGGGTCCGGCGGATTACCAATATGGTAATCATGGGTTCCGACCGAATCGATCAGAATCTGCTGCGCCAGCCCCGCCTCTTCCACTCTGGAACGAAACACCGCCTCGGCCGTGGGAGAGCGGCAGATATTGCCCATGCAACAAAATAAAACCGATATTTTTTTCATCTCACACCTATTACAACTGCAAAAATTGCACTTTCAAATTCACAAGGGGATGGAGCTTCCCCTTAATTATTGAATTGTACATTCTAAATATTACTCACCCCGACAAACAATCAGAAAGCCAAACAACCGGCACAGTGCCAGAAATTTCTATCAATATTATTGGAAAAATTCAGGCTGGCTGATTTAGTATGCATGCATATACGAAATGGGAATAACGATGAAAACTTTTCTGATGTGCGAGCCCAGGTATTTTGAAGTGAGCTATGTGATCAATCCGTGGATGGCTGCGAATATCGGCAGGGTCAATAAATCATTGGCAACCCGGCAATGGAAACACCTTTACGACACCCTCTCACAAAAGACCACCATCAAACTGGTGGAGCCGGTTGCAGGTCTTCCTGACATGGTGTTTACCGCCAATGCCGGCCTGGTAAACACCAAGAACGAAGTGATCGTTTCTTCATTTCGCCATGCTGAGAGGCAGGGCGAGTCTCAATATTTCAAAAGATTCTTTGCGGATGCCGGCTATCAAATTAAACAGCTTGCTTCAAACACCATATTTGAAGGTGCCGGCGATGCGCTTTTCGACGCTGACGGCGAGCTTTGGTTTGGCTCAGGACCGCGCAGCGATGTCGCGGCGATCACGGAGATTGCCGGCGCGCTGCAGGTAAAAATCAATGCATTGAAGCTGACTGATCCCAGGTGGTACCACCTGGATACGGCGTTCTGCCCGCTGAACGACGGATATGTTCTAGCGTATAAAAAAGCATTTTCACCTGAAAGCGTGACTGAAATTCAGAACAGGCTGGGAGACAAGGTTATCTGGGTGTCAGATGAAGATGCCAATAATTTCGCCTGCAATGCAATATGCATGGATCATGAAGTCATTCTGTACCGTGCCTCCGAAGAATTGAAAAATACGCTCAGGAAATATCATTTCAATGTGACAGAAATTGACGTTTCAGAATTCATGAAATCAGGCGGCTCATGCAAATGCATGACGCTTGAAATTTAAATCCGCAAAAAAAATCCAACGCCAAATGAATATAAACCCCTTACGCCGCCTGTTTGACTACACCAGACAGTATCGGGCCGATGTCGTCATCGCGACGATCTACTCCATCCTCAACAAGATCTTCGATATCCTGCCGGAGATTCTGATCGGTATCGCGGTGGACGTCGTAGTCAATCAGAAAGCCTCGTTTCTGGCCCGCATCGGCATCATCGAACCTAAAGATCAGCTGATGCTGCTCGCGCTGATTACAGTGCTGATCTGGGTGTTTGAATCCCTGTTCGAATATCTGTATGAACTGAAGTGGCGCAACCTCGCGCAGAACCTGCAGCATGACTTGCGCATGGAGGCCTACCGGCATGTGCAGAAGCTGGAGTTGGCGTACTTTGAGCGCAATCGCACCGGCAACCTGCTGTCCATACTTAACGAAGATATCAACCAGATGGAGCGCTTTCTCAACGGCGGTGCCAATGACCTGATTCAGGTGTTTGTCGGCTCGGTGATGGTCGGCGCGGTGTTCTTTTACATTACCAGTTCGCTTGCCTTTCTCGCACTGATGCCTATCCCCTTCATACTCTACGGTGCGTTCTGGTTCCAATCGCGCCTCGCACCGCGCTACACCGCAGTACGCGAAGCAGCCGGCGCGCTGGCGACACAACTCAATAACAACCTCAGCGGCATTGCCACGGTCAAAGCCTATACCGCCGAAGAGTTTGAGGCGGAACATATACGCCGCGGGTCAGATGCCTATCGTGCGCGCAACACAGAAGCGATACGCTGGTCAGCCGCAATCACGCCGGTGATCCGCATGGGCATACTCGCCGGCTTCACCGTCACGCTGCTCTACGGCGGCATCATGGCGCTGAATGGCGAAATCGGCGTGGGCAGTTACTCGGTGTTGGTCTACCTTACCCAGCGCCTGCTGTGGCCTTTAACGCGGCTCGCCGATATGAGCGACCTCTATCAGCGCTCAATGGCTTCCATCCAGCGCGTGATGGACTTATTGCATACACCGATCGCAATACCCTACGAGGGCAAGCATCTGCCGCTTGCCACAGTTCGCGGCGAGCTGATATTCGACCAGGTGAAATTTGCGTATGAAAATGGCGGCGCGGCTGCTATCGACGGTATCAGCCTGCGCATACCTGCCGGCGAGACTGTGGCTTTTGTGGGCAGCACGGGCGGCGGCAAGAGCACGCTGATCAAGCTGCTGCTGCGCTTTTACGAACCCCAGCAAGGACAGATAAAACTGGATGGGCAGAATATCGGGGAGATTAACCTGCAAGACCTGCGCCGCGCGATCGGTTACGTTGCCCAGGACACTTTCCTGGCCGACGCCAGCGTGGCGCAGAACATTGCCTACGGCACGCATAGCATCTCGCTGGATGAGATCATCAAAGCCGCAAAGGCTGCCGAAGCGCACGACTTTATCGCAGCACTGCCGCAAGGCTACAACACCCAAGTGGGCGAGCGCGGCATGAAGCTGTCGGGCGGTCAACGGCAACGGCTTGCGCTGGCCCGTGCGATCCTGAAGAACCCGCCTATCCTGATACTGGACGAAGCCACCTCTGCAGTCGACAACGAAACCGAAGCCGCGATACAGCGTTCACTCGACCGCCTGGTGGTCGGGCGCACCAGTTTGATTATCGCGCACCGCCTGTCCACCGTGCGCTATGCGCACCTGATTCATGTATTGGATTATGGACGCATCGTCGAGTCCGGCACGCACGATCAACTGCTGTCTAACGGCGGAGCTTATGCTGCGCTGTGGCGTTTGCAGACGGGGGAGAGGTAACGAGCGTGACAGTGTAAAAATTTCGCAAATCAGGACATCGATTGTCCTGGATCCGAATTACCGCTCAGCCACCTACAGACTACCGGGTTCAAACAGCACTCTCTCGCGCAGTTTCTTCAGGTCATCGCGCAATTCGGCGGCTCGTTCAAACTCGAGGTTTTTCGCGGCTTGCAGCATTTCTTTTTCCAGACGGCGAATTTCTTTAGAAACATCTTTTTCGCTCATCGCCAGATATTTTGCCTCGGTCTGCGCAGCCTTGAGCTGTTTGCGAGCCGCATCCGGCTCGTACATGCCCTCGATGATATCCTTGATGCGCTTGGTCACGCTGATGGGTGTAATGCCATGCTTCACATTATGCTCAACCTGCTTGGCGCGGCGGCGCTCGGTTTCGTCTATCGCATAACGCATGGAGTCGGTGATGCGGTCCGCATACAAAATCGCCGTGCCATGCAGATGGCGCGCGGCGCGGCCTATGGTCTGGATCAGTGAACGACGCGAGCGCAGAAAGCCTTCCTTGTCCGCATCCAGTATCGCCACCAGTGACACCTCGGGGATATCCAGGCCTTCACGCAACAGGTTGATCCCGATCAGCACATCAAACATACCGAGGCGCAAGTCGCGGATAATCTCCACGCGCTCTACCGTTTCAATATCGGAATGCAGATAGCGTACCTTGATGCCATGTTCGGACAGATAATCGGTCAAGTCTTCCGACATGCGTTTGGTCAGGGTCGTCACCAGCACACGCTCCCCCGCTTTAACCCGTAAGTTGATTTCTGACATCAGGTCGTCGACCTGGTTAGTCGCGGGACGCACTTCTATCATCGGGTCAACCAGCCCGGTTGGGCGCACCAACTGTTCGACCACCTGCCCGGCATGTTCTTCTTCGTAGACCGCGGGGGTGGCGGAAACAAACACGCTCTGGCGCATGATGCGTTCAAATTCGTCAAACCGCAGCGGACGGTTATCCAGCGCAGAGGGCAGGCGGAAGCCGTAGTTCACCAGATTTTCCTTGCGCGCACGGTCGCCCTTGTACATGCCGCCGATCTGCGGAATGGTGACATGGCTTTCATCGAGGAACATCAGCGCATCCGGCGGCAGGTAGTCCAGCAGTGTCGGCGGCGGATCGCCCGCCTTGCGCCCGGAGAGGTGGCGCGAGTAGTTTTCA
>JAYVKW010000001.1:0-5902 GCA_043768015.1 Gallionella sp. | reverse complement strand
GCCCACCACTCGGCGCGCTTGTGCACAAAATTTTCCAGCAGCGCGCGTGTGCTGTGCAGTCCATATTCGGTAAACAGCCATTGCATGAACTGCGCGGTTTCGCCATCGGGCGCGGCGCGCAAGCTGTCGGCAAACGCCTGCCATGCCTCATCGCGCAACGCCGCAGTGCGTTCCAGCAATTGCATCCCGACCGGCACCCCGGCATTCAGCGGCGCGCGCTGGATAATCTGCATGAACCAGCCGTGAAAGGTGCTGATGGTGATGGCAGGTTGCGCCAGCAATGCGTCGCGGTACAGGCCGCGCGCGCGCGCCAGCATGGCATCGTCAATGTCAGCCAGGGCGCGTTCGCGCAGGAATTCACGCACTGCATTGTCGTCCTGCACCGCAAGCAGATGCAGCCACTCGTGCAGCCGCGCCTGCATCTCCTGAGCCGCCTTGCGCGTGAAAGTAATGGCAAGAATCTCGCCGGGTTTCACGCCATCCAGCAGCAAGCGCACGATGCGCGACACCAGCAGCCATGTCTTGCCGCTGCCCGCGCAGGCTTCGACTACGACGCTATGGTGGGGGTTGAGGGCGATGTGATTATCCATGGAGGCATACCATCACATGACCCGTCATTCCCGCGCAGGCGGAAATCCAGCAAGACAATGAATCCGCGTAGCGTACAAAACCAAGACGTTGTCCCGCTGCGCGGGAATTATTCAATTGCCTGGATTCCCGCCTGCGCGGGAATGACGCAGCAGTTTTACAGGATTGAAATGAGTATCCCAAAAGGTTCATGTTGTGCCCCATTCCCCTTTTCGACACAAGCCGCGCATCTCGCAATACTGACAAGCCTCGTCCACGCCGTTCGCAAGCAATGCCGCACCGCCGCGCATCTGCGCGAATACCGCCAGCAGGCGCGCGATGTTGGCTTGCGCCAGCTCCGCCATATCCTGCGGAGACGCAACCGCAATCACCTTGTCTTTTTCGATACTGATGAAGGCCGCCTCGTCGGCCTCGTACACGTGGGCGTAGCAGGCCAGTTGCACATCCTCGCCCGGCTCCTTGAGCTTGTTGCGCAGCCGGGTCGCATCCATCATCTTGTAATCCAGCACCCTCACCGCGCCTTCTGCCTGAGTCTGCACATCCACACGATCTATGCGTCCGTGCAGGGTCAACTCGCCGCTCAACGGCAATTCAAACGGCACTTCACCGCTTTGGTAACGCCAGCCTTCCGCTGCGCTTTTTAGTTGTGCATCCAAATAGGCGGGAATTGCCTGCTGCCAGCGCAGCAGCCAGGCGCGCGCCAGATAGTCGCGCTCCACTGCAGGCGCAAACACCTCGCGGCTGATGTGCCGCAACGCCTCTTCCAACACAGTGCGGGTATGTTCGACTAGCACCGGAAACTGCTGATGGAAGCGATGCAGAATGTCATGCGCCCATTCGCCGTAATCGCGCTTCTCCACGCCCTCGCGCACCTCGTCCAACTCGTTAAGGCGCAGGATATGGCGCGCATAGAACTGGTACGGGCAGGCGACGAGGCTGTTGTAGCCGCTGGCCGAAATGCGGCGCGGGATAAGGCTGTGCGGCACGCTGGGTGCGGGCATGGCAGCCTCGTCCGGCAAGGGGAAATCGGCGGCGCGTACCTGCGCACCTTCCAGCAGTGCGCCCAGTTCGCGCTCCGCCAGATCATTGCCATAAGCCAGCTGATGCAGCGCGCGCAGCATTTCGAGATAAGGGCTCAACAGATTTTTCTCGCCGCTTTTGCTGGCCTGCCAGGTGACCAGCACGGTGTCGTTCATGGCCAGTAGCGCGAGCAGGTCATCGCGCTGCTGCGCCAGTCGGCACTCGCGCGTCGGCAGGCCGAGCGTGGCGCGCACGGCATCGTTAAACCACACGCTGCCGTTGTCCGTGCTCGGTAAATGTGCGGCATCACAACCAAGCAGCAGCACCGCATCGAAGCTGCGCCAGCGTGTGGCGGCGAGATGGGTGAGCAGCACCGGGCTGTCTATTGAGGTATCGCGGAAGGTATGCGCATCGAGTTGTTGTGCCAGCCAGTGCCGCCATTCGGCGCGACTAAAGCGCGTGTTGTCCGCCGCCAATTCCTGCCGCCAGGTTTGCAACGCCTGCAACAACTGCGCACCAGCCTCGTCCGCGGCAAGGCCTTGCAATACACCGAGGACAGACAGGCTGTTATCCAGAGCGCGCAGCCAGCCGCTCAATGTATCACTGTTTTTGCGCAATGCCTCCGCCGCCTGACGCAGCCGAACCAGCGCCGTCTCCGCTTCGGCCTCGCCGCGCGCCAGATCGAGAAAGGCATCGAGGTGCGAAGCCACGCCGTGTTTGCGCACCAGTTGTTCGAGCTGATATACCGCCTGCTTGCGTGTGCTCGCTCCTCGGTCGGCTGCAGACGGGTCGGCAAAGATGAACGGGGACTTGAGCAGGTCGAGCAAGTCCTGATAATAAAAATCGCTTTGCAGCGCATCCAGCCAGCGCATCAGCACCGTGCTCACCGCCAGCGTGGAAAACGTCCAGCCGGTCTCGTCGCATACCAGCACCCCGGCGCGCTCCAGCAATGCACGCACACGGCGCGCCACCAAGCGGTCTTGCGCGACGAGCGCGATGTTCTGTTTGCCCGCCAGCAGCCAGCGCCGCACCTGCACCTCGGCGGCGCGCGCCTCCTGTTCCAGATTGTGCGCACCAAAAAAACTTAACTCCCGCCCCGTTCGCCCTGAGCCTGTCGAAGGGTGGTTTAAAGCGGCATGGGGGTGATGCTCGCGCAAGTACGCGGCTTGATCGCGCAAATGAGAAGCTGGCGCACTCAATGCCAGTTGCACCGCAGCACAACCAGTTTCATGCATCACCATCTCACGCAGATCAAAAACGGTGACGGGGACGCGCGCGCGACAGGCTTCAAGAAAATGCGCTTCCGGTGCGGACAGATCAGAGGTCAGCAACACATACAAAGGTGTTGTTACTCGCTGCGCCAACAGCGCCAGCCGCTGCTGATAGGCGCGCACGCCATCCAGTTCAGCGCCAGACGACATGGCATACCACAGCTCATGCACCACGCGCGCCTCAAACTGCATGGACTGCCCGCTGCGTGCCTGGTAAGCCTTGGCAAGTTGCTCCGAAAACTCGGTTGCGGATTCCGGCAACGCAACATGATGGCGCGTCAGGTCATCCATCAATCCCAGCAACTCGCGCGACAGGCTCCACAGATCGGCGTCGGCAAACCAGCGCCGTTCGCGCAATGCCTGATACAAGGCGGTGATGCGCTGGGTGTCGGGTTGGATAGGGGCGGTTAGCGGGACGGATAGCGCCCAGTCGTTGAGCGTGACCATCTGCGGCAACAGTAACGCGGGCAAATTGGCCGCCGCACTTAACGCTTGCGCCAGCGATTGGGCAATATGATAGTTGGGCAACAACACCGTTGCCCCGCGCAAATCGGGCAAGTCCTGCGCTTGGCAGGACAGAATATGTTTGGCTACTTGATCAAAAAAAACTGAACTCAAGGAATTTAACCAGCGCAGCCGTTGTATAGCTGTCTCTCAGCGTTCGAGGAGATGCAGCTTTTCCTTCACATCCTTCCACTCATCGGCATCGGCTGGCGCATCCTGTTTCTCGACGATGGGCTTCCATTGTTTGGCTAGTTCGGCATTCAATGCGGTAAAATGGCGCTGACTCTCCGGCAAATCATCCTCGGCATAAATCGCCTCTACCGGGCATTCCGCCACACATAGCGTACAATCGATGCATTCGTCAGGATCGATCACCAGAAAATTCGGCCCCGCGCGGAAACAATCGACAGGACAAACTTCGACGCAATCAGTGTATTTACATTTGATGCAGGATTCGGATACAACGTAAGTCATGGAGCACTCCAATAATCAACAGCACGCCATTTTAACAGAATGAAGGGAAATTAATTCACTTCCCAACACAGCCGTTTTTGGTTAGGATGCCGCTTGAGATTTGACAATCCATCTCCATTTTCCCCACGTTGCATTCTGATTCAACCCTCACAAAGCGAGAAATAGACCATGAGCGAACATATACATTACGTTTCCGATGCCACCTTTGATGCCGAAGTCGTGCAAGCTCCCCTGCCGGTGCTGGTGGATTACTGGGCGGAGTGGTGCGGCCCGTGCCGCATGATCGCGCCTATTCTGGAAGAAGTATCCAGAGAATATGCCGGTCGCCTGACGGTCGCCAAACTGAATGTGGACGAGAACCAGCAAACCCCCGCAAAGTTCGGCATACGCGGCATTCCGACACTGATGCTGTTCAAGAACGGCGACATCGCGGCGACCAAAGTCGGGGCATTGTCAAAATCCCAATTAACGGCTTTTATTGACAGCCACATCTAAAGCGTTTACTGTCACACCCGCATCGCCTCTCCAGTTTCGTCCCTGAGTAGCTAAAACATAAAAAACGAACACGCTCCAGGCCATGCGGGTGAACATCCTTCACCCGATCCAACCCCTTTCATTCAGTACTTTCCAATCACCCTTCTTTCAATCACCCCTCTCGCATCGCTATGCACCTATCCGACCTAAAAACCAAACACGTCACCGAACTCGTTGAAATGGCCGCGGCCAATGAAATAGAAAACGCCAACCGAATGCGCAAGCAGGACGTGATGTTCGCGCTGTTGAAAAGCCATGCTAAAAAAGGCGAAAGCATCTTTGGCGACGGCACGCTGGAGATACTGCCGGACGGCTTCGGCTTCCTACGCTCGCCGGACACCTCATACCTGGCCGGCCCGGATGACATCTATGTGAGCCCCAGCCAGATTCGCCGTTTCAACCTGCACACCGGGGATACCATCGAAGGCGAGATACGCACCCCCAAGGACGGCGAACGTTACGTCGCCTTGGTCAAGGTGGACAAGGTCAACGGCGAGCCGCCCGAGAATGCCAAGAACAAGATCCTGTTTGAGAACCTCACCCCTTTATTCCCCACCGTACCCCTGATCCTCGAACGCGACATCAAGGCCGAAGAGAATATCACTGGGCGCATCATCGACATCGTCGCACCCATCGGCAAAGGCCAGCGCGGCCTGCTGGTGGCCTCGCCGAAATCCGGCAAGACGGTGATGCTGCAACACATAGCGCATTCCATCTCCTCGAACTGTCCCGATGCGACTTTGATCGTGCTGCTGATCGACGAACGCCCCGAAGAAGTGACCGAGATGACCCGCACCGTGCGCGGCGAAGTGGTCGCTTCCACCTTCGACGAACCGGCCAGCCGCCATGTGCAGGTCGCGGAAATGGTTCTGGAAAAGGCCAAGCGCCTGGTCGAGCACAAAAAGGATGTGGTGATCCTGCTCGATTCCATCACCCGCCTGGCGCGCGCTTACAACACCGTGGTCCCCTCTTCCGGCAAGGTGTTGACCGGCGGCGTGGACGCCAACGCGCTACACCGCCCCAAGCGTTTCTTCGGCGCGGCGCGCAACATCGAAGAAGGCGGCTCACTGACCATCATCGCCACCGCGCTGGTCGACACCGGCTCGCGCATGGACGACGTGATCTATGAGGAATTCAAGGGCACCGGTAACATGGAAATCCATCTGGACAGACGCATGGCCGAAAAACGCATCTACCCGGCGATCAACATCAACCGCTCCGGCACGCGCAAGGAAGAATTGCTGATCAAACCGGATATCCTGCAAAGGATCTGGTTGCTGCGCAAACTGCTCTACCCGATGGACGAACTGGAAGCGATGGAATTCCTGCTCGACAAGATCAAGGCGACCAAGAACAACGCGGAGTTCTTCGACTCCATGAAACGCTAAAAAAACGGGTGTTATCCCGGAAAAGTAGTTGAAACTTGCAGGGGCGCGTTTCACCCTCCGGGTGCGAGAACCTCTGCGAGGCATCGCGCCCTTCTTTTTCACATGAATAGATCAGGGCGCGAT